>NZ_LXPC01000011.1:0-188602 GCF_003590275.1 Dehalobacter sp. MCB1
ATCGTCGCCTTGGTAGGCCTTTACCCCACCAACTAGCTAATCAGACGCGGGTCCATCCCTAAGCGCTAGCATTTTCAGAGGCCAGCTTTCTTCTCCAAGAGATGCCTCTCAGACAATACATCCGGTATTAGCAGCCGTTTCCAGCTGTTGTCCCGGTCTTAAGGGCAGGTTACCCACGCGTTACTCACCCGTTCGCCACTATCCAATACCCAACACCGATTTCTCCACTCCCATTTTGCTCCGCCTGTGTTGGCACTTTTTAAAAGTGTGGTGCGCTCTCTTCGTTCGCGCACTCGCAGGCTCCTCAAAATTCCTTTGAAGCGCTCGGTGTTGGATACCGGACCGTTCGACTTGCATGTGTTAGGCACGCCGCCAGCGTTCGTCCTGAGCCAGGATCAAACTCTCCATAAAAACTATTTACGGAGCTTGATTCAAGCTCGTTTGTTTACCAAATTTCATTGACGAGTCTAGCTTTTTATTTCATTCTTGTTGTTCAGTTTTCAATGACCTTTGCGGAGCATGGATGCCCCTAAGTTCAAATTCGCCATGGATGGCATCAGAATTTGAACTTCCTATGTCTTCGTCGCGGAGGACATGAATGTCCGGGAGCGACCAATGACCTTGATTCTTTTGGCTCGTTGTGTCCCGAGCGCTTAGTTATAATAACAAAGTTGTCAGTACCTTTCAAGCATCTTTATTCCAGTTTAAACATCACTAGGTCAAGAATGCTTCGTTTTTTCTGCAAAATTCTACGAATATCTAAAGGATAATCATTTTCTTAATTAAATATTCATTTTTTATTAATCTTCTCTGGATTTCATGGTAGGGAATAAGATAACGTCCCTGATAGAGGCTGAGTCTGTCAGAAGCATTACGAGCCTGTCGATCCCAATACCAAGTCCGCCTGTGGGCGGAAGTCCATATTCAAGCGCTTGAAGAAAGTCTTCATCCATCATGTGCGCCTCATCATCGCCCTTTTCTCTTTCCAGAACCTGTTTTTCGAATCTTCCTCTCTGATCAATAGGATCATTTAACTCCGAAAATGCATTTCCTGCCTCTCTACCATAAATAAATACCTCAAACCTGTCCGTATACTCAGGATTTACTGCATTCCTTTTTGCGAGAGGAGAAATTTCTACAGGATGACCGATGATAAAAGTTGGTTGGATAAGTTTTGGTTCAACAAATTCTTCAAAAACCTCATTGATGATTTTGCCCTTGGTTTCCAGTGCATTAATTTGCAGCCCTTTCTCCATGGCAACTTTTCTGGCTTCTTCATCGGTTTCAATTTTGGTAAAATCTATTCCGGCATACTCTTTAACTGCGTCAAGCATTGGCAAGCGGCGCCAGGGCTTCGCAAAATTGATCTTCTCACCCTGATAAGTAATTTCCTGGGTATGGAGAACTTTCTCAACAATATAAACGATCATATCCTCTGTAAGGTTCATAATATCTTCATAATTTGCATAGGCCTGATATAGTTCCATCATGGTAAATTCAGGGTTATGCTTAATCGAAATTCCTTCATTCCGAAAATTACGGCCAATTTCAAATACCTTTTCGAAACCGCCCACAATCAGCCTTTTAAGCGGAAGTTCCAGAGCTATCCTCATGTATAACTGCATATCAAGCGCGTTATGATGCGTGATGAAAGGCTTTGCAGTTGCACCGCCTGCGATTGGAAGCAGCGTAGGCGTCTCAACCTCCAGGAATCCTTTCTCTTCCAAATACTCACGCATTGTTCTGATAATTTTATTTCTGGTGATAAATGTTTCCTTCACTTCTCCATTCATGACCAAATCAAGATAACGCTGACGGTAACGAATATCAACGTTGGTAAGCCCATGAAATTTTTCTGGCAGCGGTCTCAGGGATTTTGACAGCAATATAATATCCTTAGCCTTTATCGAAATCTCGCCTCTTTTGGTACGAAAAACGCTGCCGCGGACGCCGATAATATCACCAATATCAAACGTCTTTATCGTGTCAAACATTTCTTCGCCAAACGCATCAACCTGGATATAAATCTGGATTTTCCCCTGAAGGTCTTGAATGTGCACGAAAAGAACTTTCCCTTGATCTCTTTTGGACATAATTCTTCCAGCTGCGCTGACATCCTGCCCTTCCAGCTCATCAAAATTCTCGATAATGTCCTGTGATAAATGAGTTCTCACGTAATGGTCTGCATAGGGTTCAATCCCTTTCGCCCTCAGATTCTCCAGCTTGTCCAAACGAATACGCATTAGTTCATTAATATCCAGATTTTCCATCGTTTTTTCCCCCAACATCTGTTTAATACGATATTATACCAAATAACGCTATCCAACTAGTACCCTGTAAACGCTATCCAGCCCGTAACACCATCACGCAGTATTACGGGCTAAAATTCAGCTTCATTTTGTTGAAATGAACCATTAAACAAATTCTGATAGAAAGCAGATAATAAACTAGCGAATATCTACAATTTCATAACGAAGCATCCCTGCCGGAACATTAACCTCAACAACGCTGCCTTTGATTTGTCCAAGAACAGCTTTGCCAACCGGTGATTCGTTGGAAATCTTATTGACTGCCGGATCTGCCTCTGCCGAGCCGACGATGGTATACTCCTCTTCGTCCCCGTATTCAACATCTTTCAACAGCACTGTACTTCCTACGGCAACATGATCTTTTTCATCATTGTCGTCAATGACTCTGGCATTTCTCAGCATTTTCTCGAGGGTAATGATCCTGCCTTCGATAAAAGCCTGTTCGTTTTTTGCATCTTCATATTCTGAGTTTTCGGATATATCTCCAAACTCAATGGCTTGTTTAATCCTTTCAGCAACTTCTCTTCTTCTTTGCGTCTTTAGAATTTCCAGTTCTTCTTCCAGTTTTTTCAGACCATCAAGTGTTAAAATGACTTCTTTTTCGGGCATAAAAAATACCCCTCCCTCTTTTCCTCATGAGGTAATTTTTCTTTGAATCCTTTTATGTGAGACATTATATACACAAGTAAAATAAAATATACACTGTAAATCTCTTCCTAGCTTTTTAATACTCGTAATTATAAGGAACCTCCATTTTATTGTCAAGCAAATTTACTTAATATTTTGATAGCCCAATTAATGGTCCGGGCATTCCATTGAATAAATGCCTAAAAATAGTGTCTTCATTTCCTGGTAACTTTTGATTTTCATGATCTGGTTCCGGTACTCTGCTGCTTTCTTCATACCCTTAATATACCAGGAAGCGTGTTTGCGGACCTCCTGTACGCCGATTCTTTCACCTTTATATTCAATGATCTTTTCAAAATGCTGAATAAGTATTCTAAGTTTTTCTCTGTTGCCTGGTTCCTGTGGAAGTGTTTCCGTATCAAGATAATATTGGGATCTGCCAATTAGCCACGGATTTCCTAAAGCTCCCCTCGCTATCATGACTCCGTCACATCCGGTAAGCTGGATCATTTTCAGCGCATCTTCCGGAGACAGAATATCCCCATTCCCAATCACAGGTATGCCAATTCTTGTTTTAATTTTACGGATCCACTCCCAGTTAGCCTTGCCGGAATAATATTGTTCTCTGGTCCGGGCATGAACTGTGAGCATGCTTACTCCTGCCTGCTCTAACATTGGCGCCAGTTCAAGCGCAACAATACTGGAACGATCCCATCCCAAGCGGATTTTAACGGTAACAGGAACCTTCACAGCCTTTACAACTTCGGAGACAATTTCTATCGCTAACGGAATGTTTCGAAGAAGGGATGCCCCTTCACCGTTTTTCACAATCTTTGGTGTCGGACATCCCATATTAATGTCTATAACATCAGCTCCATATGTTTCAGCTATCTCAGCTGCTCTGGCCATGGGGACAGGCTCGGATCCAAAAAGCTGAACAATTCGAGGTCCTTCTTCTCCTTTAAGATCAAGCATTTTAAATGTCTTGGCATTATGATGCAGCAGTGCTTTATCGCTGATCATTTCCGTTATGACGTATTTACCTCCTGTAAGCCGGATGATTTCCCGGAAGGCCTTATCCGTTATCCCTGCCATCGGGGCCATAAAAACAGGCTTATCTGACAAATGATACTTCCCTAATTTCATTTTTACCTCAATGTATACAACTTACCGCAAATTTCTTTCATAAATATACAAAAGCCCTTCCAACGTCAAAAAAGGATCAATAAGATCAATCATTTTGGAATCCCCGAAAATCAGTTCAGCCAGACCACCGGTTGCAATGACTTTAATTTTTCCGCCAAGTTCTTTTTTCATCAGTTCGACAATACGGTCAATCTGTCCGCAAAATCCATGATATATTCCCGCTTGCATACCGTTGACTGTATTTTTGCCGATGACGTTTTTGGTCTTAATAATCTCTACTCTAGGCAATTTTGAAGCTTTTTGGTAGAGTGCCTCAGTGGAAATCCCGATTCCAGGTGCAATCGCCCCCCCTAAGTACTCTCCCTTTTCACTGACGGCGCAAAAAGTTGTTGCCGTACCAAAATCGACAATAACTAATGGCCCGCCATACTTGGTATAGGCAGCAACAGCGTTGACAATCCTGTCTGCACCGAGCTCCCTGGGATTATCAATATTAATGGAAATGCCCGTCTTCACGCCCGGGCCAACAATAATCGGGATTACGCTGAAATACTTTTTGATCATCTGTTCCAGTGCAGGCGTCACAGGCGGTACAACCGAAGAAATAATAGCTCCGGATATATTGCTGAAAGACAAATCGTGAAAACTAAATAAATTTTTAATTGTCGATGCATATTCGTCCGATGTATTGTTTTTATCCGTGGAAATTCTCCAGTAATAAATAAGCTCACTGTCTTGGTAAACACCAAGTACAATATTCGTATTCCCAATATCGATGACCAAAATCATTGTACCGTCTCCTTTAGAACCGGATAAGTACTCGCTTATATTTTTTCAGCAGAATGAAGGTGCTTCTGAATAGATGGCTTGAAATCATCAACAACCATCGAAAAATCAATCGCTTCGACCGAATGCGTAAGCCTGCCTACCGAAATAATGTCAACGCCTGTCTCGGCAATTTGACGCACTGTGTCTTCCCTAACTCCTCCGGACGCCTCTACGACAACCCGGTGGTTAATATACTGAACCGCTGTTTTCATATCCTGCAGGGACATATTATCGAGCATAATCACGTCAACACCGCTCAGAACGGCCTCCCGTACCTGTTCCAGTGTTTCACATTCAACCTCTATTTTAACCATATGGCCAACTTTTGTTTTGATTTTTTGAACAGCCTCAGCCAGATTTCCGATTGCGTCCAGATGATTATCCTTAAGCATAACGGCATCATACAAACCAAAACGGTGGTTCGTTCCTCCGCCGACCCTGACAGCGTATTTCTGCAGGTTTCTCATACCCGGCATCGTTTTGCGCGTATCTGTGACCTTAACGCCTAAATCAGATACAAGTTCAACAAATCTTCTTGTAATACTGGATATCCCTGAAAGATGCTGAATGAAATTAAGTACGGTTCTTTCAGCTTGAAGAATTCCTGCCAGTGAACCATTGATTTTCATGACCAGAGTCCCCGGCCTAATACAGTCTCCATCTTTAACCTGCATCTGAACATCTAGGCACGGATCTATCTTCTTAAAGGTCATCTCAGCAATAAAAAGGCCGCAGACAATGCCATGCGCTTTGGCATAGATTCTGGCTTCACTCTGGTAACCTTCAGGAAAGATCAGCGTACTGAGATCTCCGGTACCGATATCTTCTTTTAATGCTTGTTCAATCAATTCTTCATATTGAAACGTAGCGAACATGATGATCCCCCTTCATATAGACAGAATGCTTTTGCCAGGGTTCCTCTGTAGTCGGAAAATCCCGTCGGAAATGGCCCCCTCTGCTTTCTTCACGTGCCAAAGCAGCCTTGATAATCACCATTCCAATCGCAAGCATATTGCCAAGCTCAAGTTCCGGCACGTCAGAATGGGGGTTAAACCGTTCCATCAATTGATTTAATTCCGCCTGGGCCTGCCGTAAATGTTCTTCATCCCGAATGATTCCGACTTTATCCCATAAAATATTCTGCAGTTCTTCTTTCAGAGCAGCCGGGTCTGCAGCGGAATCCCGAACATCACATTCACCGGGGCAGCCTTCATACGGCAAAACATCTTCCGGTTTGGGCATTTCACTAATTTTCTGATTGATTGTATCAGAAATGGTTGAAGCAAATACTAATCCATCCAACAAGGAGTTGCTGGCAAGCCTGTTGGCACCATGAACGCCATTACAGGCACATTCACCGCAAGCAAAAAGATTTGGCAAATTCGTTTCACCAAATTCATTGATACGGACTCCGCCCATTAAGTAATGCGCAGCAGGGCCGACCGGTACAGGATCTGTAGAAATATCAACGCCATAATTCAGACAAGTTTTATAAATTCCCGGAAACCTTTGTTCGACTTTTGAGTGTCCCATCGGGCTGAAATCAAGATAGACCTGTCCTGTCTGCATCTGCTTCCAGATCTCCCTTGACACAACATCCCTCGGAGCAAGCTCTTTACCGGGGACACCCTCCATAAAACGTTCTCCGCGTGAGTTTACCAGTACAGCTCCCTCTCCTCTGGCTGCCTCCGAAATTAAAAAATTGGGTGCTCCCGGCAGCAGCAGGGCTGTAGGATGGAATTGAATAAATTCCATATCCATAAGTTCGGCTCCTGCCCGATAAGCAGCAGCTATCCCGTCTCCTGTCGCAACCGCAGGATTGGTCGTATGCTTATACATCTGACCTGCACCGCCTGTAGCCAGGATAACGGCTTTAGCCAGCCATACTTCCATTGCCAAGGTCATATTGTTAAGCACCAGAGCTCCACAGACCTCTGCTTTACTATTTTTTACAAAATCGATTAAATAATAGTTTTCTTTAACGGTAATTGGGCTGGAATGCACAACTTCTACCAGGGCACGTTCTATTTCTCCGCCGGTAGCATCACCGTGAGCATGCAGCACCCTGCTTTTGCTGTGAGCAGCTTCCCGCGTAAAATCCAGTTTATTATTACTTTCATCAAATTTGGTGCCAAAATCAATCAGCTTACCGACACACTCCGGCCCTTTCTCAGCCAGGATCTTGACTGCTTTCAGGTTACATAACCCTGCTCCGGCTTTAATGGTATCGCCATAGTGAAATTCAGGAGAGTCATCCTCATTAAGAGCAACGGCAATACCTCCCTGAGCATGCTCAGTGTTGCTTGCCATCACATCTTTCTTGGTCAGAACGGTTACTTCATATTTGGGACAAAGTTTGATTGCTGCAAACAATCCCGCAATTCCGCTTCCGAGAATAAGCACTTCGGTCTGAAAGATCTCAAGCTTATCCTTGTCCCAGGGAATCAGATAGTCATTCTCATTCATATCTCTTACTCATCCTCAATGTTATATGTTCATTATTGGACGGCCAGCATTCTTTCCAGCGCGCAGACCGCCTTCTCTCTGATTTCTTTTGACACAGTAACGACCGGCACCATGTTTGAAAGTGCATCCTTGACCTTTTGCAAGCTGATCTTTTTCATATTCGGGCAGATCATATGTGCTGAAGCCATATAAAATTGTTTCCCGGGACAGCGTTTAGCAAGTTCATGCAAAATGCCACATTCCGTTCCAATAATAAATTCGGTATCCGTCGAATTCTCTGCATACTTAATAATCCCGGCAGTAGAGCCAACATAATCGGCTTCCCGCCAGACTTCCTCGCGGCATTCAGGATGAACCAGAACTTTTGCTCCTTGATGTTCCTCCCTCGCCTTTAAGATATCTTCCCTGGCGAGCCTGTGATGCGTCGGACAAAAACCAGGCCACAAGTTAATCTTTCTATTCGCTTTGGCTGCAACATATCCGCCGAGGTTGCCGTCAGGCACGAAAAGGATCTCCTCGTTTTCAAGAGATTGAATAATTTTCTCAGCATTGGATGATGTGCAGCAAATATCGCTTTCGGCTTTCACCTCTGCGGATGAGTTAACATAACAGACCACTTTAACGCCAGGCAGTTTGGTCTTTGCCTCTCTAAGCCGGTCTGCTTCGACCATATCTGCCATCGGACAGCCTGCTGAAGTGTCCGGTAGCAGGACAATTTTCTCCGGGGATAGGATTGCCGCACTTTCGGCCATAAAATGAACTCCGCAAAATACAATGACAGCGGCATCTGTCCAGGCAGCCTGCTGAGCAAGCTGAAGTGAATCTCCGACAAAATCCGCAATATCCTGAATGTCCCCTGGCTGGTAATAATGGGCAAGAATTACTGCTTTTCTTTGCTTGCGCAGAGCATTTATGTCATTGATCAGCTGATCTTTGCCTTCACCATTATCCATTTATCAGCCTCTCCTTTCGCTCATAGACCTTTTTCTAATTCTATTCTTCGACATATCATGTGTCAAGCCTGTACGCCGTGCACTTCAACCCCGTCAATCCTAACCGACTGGTTTTTTTCATCGACAAAAACAACTTTTGGAGTATATCCTTTGCTTTCCTCATCGGAAAACAGCCCATAGGAAATAATAATTACCTGATCCCCGACCTGAACCAGCCTGGCTGCTGCTCCGTTTAGACAGATCATTCCGGAATTCGCTTCTCCTGGGATCACATACGTCTCCAGCCTGGCTCCATTATTTAGATTAACAACCTGAACTTTCTCGTTTTCCAAAATATCAGCCTGTTCCATCAGACTGCGGTCTATCGTTATGCTTCCCACATAATTCAGGTTGGCCTCAGTAACTCTGGCTTTATGAATCTTTGATTTCATCATATTTCTGAACATTTTTCTCACACCTCCACGACAATATTATCAATCAAGCGCGTTGTCCCAAAACGAACGGCAAGAGCAATCACAACAGAACTGTCAATACTATCGACATCTGCAAGATCGTCCGCTTCCCTGATTTCTACATAATCAATTTTCCCGTTTGATTCACTGCTTATTCTCTGTCTGATCTTTTCTCTGACGACTTCAGCGCAGGTCTCACCCTCAGAGATTAATGCCGCAGCTTCCTGCAATGAACGAAACAGCACTGAGGCTTGCTGCCGGTCTTCGCTGCTCAAATAAGCATTTCTGGAGCTCTTGGCAAGTCCATCGCTTTCTCGAACTGTCGGGAAGGCCACAATTTTGACAGGGCTATTTAAATCTTTTGTCATTTGTTTGATGGCAGCAACCTGCTGGTAATCTTTTAAGCCAAAATAGGCTTCATCAGGCTGAATAATATTAAAAAGTTTTGTCACGACAGTTGCTACTCCCTCAAAGTGCCCGGGACGGCTGGCTCCGCAGAGAACCTCAGTGATCTGGGATACCTGAACTGCCGTAAGGCTTTTTCCGTCCGGATACATTTCCGTGACCGAAGGAGCAAACAACAGGTCCACGCCTGCCTGTTCGGCGAGTCCTGAATCCCTGGCAAGATCACGCGGATATTTCTCGTAATCCTCATTCGGGCCAAACTGTAACGGATTAACAAATATACTCATCACAATATAGGTTCTTTTGTGATTTGGATCCTGATTTCTGGCTATCTTGACCATGGACAGATGGCCCTCATGCAAGAAGCCCATCGTAGGTACAAGAACAACAGTTTTTCCCTGCTGTTTGGCTGATGCTATTTTTTCTCTTGTTTCAGCTATTTTTCCGGCTATAATCATTGCTTTGTTTCCTCTCCTAAGTCTTTCAAAAGTTCTTCCAGGGCGTTTAAATCTTCCGGGCGATAGGATGCCCTATCCAACAGTTTTTTTTCTAATCCCAATTCCAAAGCCAGCTTTCCAAGCTCTCTATAGACTGTCCTAATTTCTTCAGGCATGCTTTGAAGATGTCTTGCGACAACTTGGGCATCTCCCCTAGCGATTGGCCCCGTAAGCGCCCCAGGAAGTCCCAGTTTGCCGATATTCCGACAGGATCCGGCTAACAGTGGAAGTAAGGCAGCCAGGGCCTCTTTACGCTCTATTCCGGCCTGCTCAAATAGTTTGACTGCCAACAGGACCAGCGAAACAAGATAGTTTGAGACGACAACCGCTCCGGCATGATAGAGACTTTTTTTCGAGGGATTAATTTTAAGCGGGATTCCAGCTAATAAAGCAACCAGGTTTTCTCCCTGATTCTCAGCCTCCGGGCTGCTGCCCTCGATGCTAAAATAGGTTCCCTTCATGACAGAAACCGCGGTATCAATATTTGCAAAGGCCTGCAGCGGATGCAGAGACAGGTAGGCGACAGGCAGCATAGGATTCTGACACATGACCCCCGAAGGCAAAGACCCTGAGCAGTGAATCCAGATTTGACCTGGTTTAATGTCCCTTTCCTGAGAAAGTCTGGCTGCCGTTTCTTCAATGTAGCAATCCTGAGTCGTAATAAAAACCAGATCCGACTCCATCACAAGCTGTTTCAATCCGAGTTGCTCTTTTGGCAAGTATCTACAAAAATACTCATATGACTTTTTGCTCCGGGTATGGACTCCGACACACCGCAGCCCTGCCTTTTCTAACAGAATCGCCAGAGATGTCCCGACCACGCCAGTTCCGATGATTCCAAATTTTATCGTATTTGCTGACAACAAAAATACACCTCACATGGTGAAGGTGTATTGTTATAAACGAATTCAACAATTACCCTGCCTTCACCGTCCCAGTAGTAATAATCCAAGCGGTTGATGCACGATCCAATCTGTCTTAAAAAACAGCAGAGCTGCCGTGGTACAATTCCAATTGTGGATATCATCTGCAGCTTATACTTCAGTATATGATAAATTAGAAAAATGATAAAGAAAAATATCTATAGTTTCGTACATTTTTTAACAAGTCCTTCGCCTTGAACCGTTCCGATTACTCTTCCTGACTGCAGAATATAGTCCGGTGCTATTTCTCTTAGCGGAGCCAGTACAAACTCTCTTTGTTCCATGAAGGGATGCGGAATTGTCAGTTTTTCAGTCTGGATCACATAATCCTGGTAGGAAAGAATATCGATATCAATCGTGCGGGACCCCCAATGAATCAGTCGTTTTCTTCCTAGTGATGTTTCAATTTGCTGGCAGACTTCAAGCAGTTCATAAGGATCCAGCTCCGTTTCAATGCCAATGACCATATTCAGGAAAGGTGACTGGTCGACATTGCCCCAGGGTTCAGTATCATAGAGGCTGGAAATACGCTTAACCATGATTCCTGGAGTGTTCATCAACATATCGAGTGCCCGATCCAAATATTCCTTGCGGTCTCCTTCATTGCTCCCCAAACTTAAGAATGCTCTCATCTTTTTTCTCCCGTATGATCTCTACCGATATATCCTTAAGAATTCCGGGAACCGGGGCATTTGGCTTATGTACCTCTACCCGGACACCTGAACAGGAAAATCCATTTGTAATTTCCAAGGCTATTTTTTCGGCAAGTGTTTCAATCAGCTGATAACGCTGATCAACGACACAATGCCTGACCACTTGATAGACTTCGGCATAATTCACCGTCTCAGCTAAACTGTCCTGCATGTTAACCGGCTTCTTCAAGAAGATGTCCACGTCAATAACAAATCTTTGGCCGAGAATCCGTTCCTCCTCCATCACACCATGGTAAGCATAAAGCTCTATCCCTCGCAGGCGGATGACATCATTTTCCTTCATAATCTTCTCCTCTTTGCCGGCGTATAATCAAGTCAGCCATCAGCGCAGCTTTTTTATTCTCGGGGACGTCATGCACACGCAGGATATCTGCGCCTGCAGCAATTCCAAGTGTCCCCAGGGCAATCGTCGGTTCCAGTCTTTGGTCCACCGGAAGGTTCAGAGTCTTGCCAATCACAGATTTGCGGGATACACCCAGAAGAAGAGGACACCCTAACGATTTAAGTTCATCCAACCGGCTTAAGACTTCCATATTCTGTTTCGGGGTTTTACCAAACCCAATCCCCGGATCGACAATAATTTGATTCCGCGTCAATCCGCAGCCAAGTGCCATTTCAATGCTCCGTTCCAGGAATGACAGTATTTCACCCATCATATTCTTATATTCTGTATGGTCCTGGTTATGCATAATCACTACCGGGGCTTTATATTCTGCGATAACGCCCACCATATCAGGGTCTTTTTGTAGGCCCCAGATATCATTAATGATATGGGCGTCTAACTGCAAGGCCTTAGCGGCAACAGCTGCTTTTTGAGTATCAATCGATATCGGAACCGGACAGATCGGTATAAGTGCTTTAAGTACCGGTTCAAGTCTGGACCACTCTTCTTCGGCGCTGACGCCCCCATATCCAGGGCGAGTGGACTCGCCGCCGATATCAAGCATATCGGCACCGTCTGCAACCATTTTTTCGGCCTGTTTTAAAGCATTCTCGATGTTATCAAATTTTCCGCCATCGGAAAAAGAATCCGGTGTAACATTCAGGATTCCCATGATCAGGGTCTTTCTTCCCCACTCAAGAATTTTTCCCCTGCAATCGATCACTCCGGCCGGAGGTGTATCTAAATAGACCAACATTTCACGGAGGGACTCGGCAAGATACTGGCACTCTGGGGACATTGAGCTAAGTTTATCCGCTAGTCTGTTTAACTGCTTATAGTTACCAAGAAGAAATACATCGCTTTCCGGTGCTCCACTGTCGAGCAAATCTTTATGGACAGCTGCATCCCCACCGAAGGAGAGCATTTCCTGTTTCAGAATCAATGCCACCGGAGCTGGTACATTCTCCAGCTTGATCGGTTTGGTTAAAGCCTTGCCATTCATATGTTGAAGGGCGCCAAGGTCAACGCCAACCTGGCTGAGAGCTTTTTCAGCCTGCAATAGGCTATCTATTTTGAGCCATCGCATATTGTACGCCTTCAAACTTATCATTCCTCGTCTTCATATTTAACTCTGTATCTCCAATTCAGAACCTTCACCTGTCATCAGGTTATTCCGCTTCAGCCATAATAGCATATTTAAGTGAATAACTCCCTTTATAGGATGGAACTGTCACTGTTTCTCGGGTTATATCAACTTTTCTTCCAAATTGTTTCAGGTCGATCGCGACCATATTCGTTAAATAGTCGACAAGAACCTCCTGATCTCCTATGGCCAGAATTTCATACGTAGTTCCGCCAATCCTGCTAATCGGAACAGAATTGACCAGGATCGTCGCTGTTCCACTGAGGACAATCGAAGTCGATGCGACAATCCGTTGACTATTGATACTGATTGCTTCTGCTCCTGCCAACCGCAAGACATTCACAATCTCACGCAGTTCATCTGTACTCAGCGGGATCACCGCATCCGTATCCGAACCGCTGTCCTTGACAATCATTTTGACACCCGGCCCGGAAACTGTGATGGTCCCGTCAGCAATTTTAAGCTGATCGAGTCTTGCCGTAAGATAGGGATTCTCACTCTTTTTATTCTTATATTTTTCTAATTCTGCTGATATTCGATTGTACTCTTCCTGCAGGGAATCATTTTCATCCTGCAAGGTTTTCATTACCGTATCGGTTTGCTCGACCCTCTGCTGCTGGATTTTTTTTGCACTGTCCATTTCCCTTTGCGCCTGAAACTGAAGGGAAATTAAAAAGCCAATCGCTACGGAGGCAATGGTCGCAACCGTTATAACATGTTTGTTTATCAACGCTTAACCCTCCTTGACAGGCTGTGCATACTTATAAGTATACTGTTTGGCCGCAGGTACGGTAACAGGTTCTTTTGGATAGATTGGTTCACGTGTAATTCCAAATTGTTTTTGATAATCACCCAGAATATCCCACATATAGAACTGCAGGGCAGATTTGAGATCACTCTGACTGCCGATTGCAACAATATTATAAGGTGGCATCTGTCTCGTGCCGTTGATTTGAATATACGAACCGCTGCAAAATATTTCCGTTTTTGACGTAATCCGCTGATCATTAATCGCAACGGCCTCTGCTCCGCCGTTCCATAACGCATTGACGATTGCCCGCAAATACTCCTCATGAATGTAATAGTTCCCATCGTTCACATTACCGGTACTCCGGTCTCGATCAGAATCGTCCAGGACAATAATGATGCCCGGACCGCTTAGCGCCACAAGCCCGGAACTGATCTTGGCCTGCTCCAATTGTTCAGAGGCCAGGGCCTCAGCACTTGCTCCGGCTTGATATTTCGTCAGCTCTGCCAAAAGCTTGTCGTTTTCACCGGCCAGTTGTTCATTTTCCATTTCCAACTGAAGAAGACTCGGAAGATTGACCTCCTGAGAGGAAGCATTCTGACCCGTCATATAGGACTTAATGACTATAACGATAAAAACACCGATCAGCAGCATACCAACGCTGATCATCAACCGTGCCATTAACTTTTTGTCTTGCATCTGAATTCACCCCGGCCTATTCCGACATTTGATACTTATACTTTCTATACACTGTAAAAAGGACACCCAAATGGGTGTCCTTGTATTTACTCACTTAGCCAATCTTCACCGGCTTTTGCATAATGAAGAATCTCTGCCGGTTTGAAGTACAAGGAAATTTCCCTTTCGGCACTTTCCACAGAATCTGAGCCGTGGATGACGTTTCTGCTGATGTCCATTGCATAGGCACCCCTGATGGAACCAGGATTGGCATTTGCAGGATTGGTCGCGCCCATCATTTCTCTAGCCATAGCAACGACATTCTTTCCTCCCCAAACCATCGCCACGACTGGAGCAGACATAATATACTGAACGGTAGGTTCAAAAAAACCTTTGCCCTTATGTTCTTTATAATGTTCTTCCGCCAACTCCCTGTCTACTTGGATCAATTTTAAGCCAATAAGCTTAAAACCTTTTTTTTCAAATCTGCCAATCACTTCACCAACCAGACCTCTTTGAATGGCGTCCGGCTTAAGCATAAGAAAAGTTCTTTCCACGGGAATCCTCCTTAAACGTCTTTGATTGTTATTTAAGCTCAGATGAGCTGATGACCATGGCACAAATACTTAGGCGTTTTCATTTTCTTCTTTTGATTTATTATTTTCTGCACTGCTACTGTCAGCGGACAAAGGTGTGTCATAAGAATCACCTATGCGTGACTCGTCATATTTGGCAATGATATCCTGGAAAGAGTCTGCCTCCAGCGTTTCATTCACCATCAGAGCCTCGGCAATTGCATGCAGAGTCTCAATTTTCTCTGAAATGATATCCTGCGCTTTCTGATAAGATTCATCAATGATACGGCGCACCTCATGATCAATCGCCTGGGCTACAGATTCACTGTAATTACGGTCACGCGCAATATCACGTCCCAGGAAGACCTGTTCTTCTTTGTGACCGAACGTTACCGGTCCGAGCTCTTCCGACATCCCAAGTTCGGTAATCATTTTTCTTACGATGCCAGTCGCACGTTCCAGGTCGTTGGAGGCGCCAGTACTGATCTCATGCAAAACCAGAGCTTCGGCTACTCTGCCGCCCAAAAGCATGGTGACCTGGTCAAGCAGCTGGGACTTCGTCATATAGTTGCGGTCCTCTTTCGGCAGCAACAGGGTATAGCCTCCTGCCCGGCCTCTTGGAATGATCGATACCTTGTGCAGAGGATCGGTATGCGGAAGGTATTCTCCCAGAAGCGCATGGCCGGCTTCATGGTAAGAAACCAGTTTCTTTTCAAAATCACTGATTACCCGGCTTTTCTTTTCCGGACCAGCAATAACTCTTTCAATCGAATCTTCCAGCGTCTTCATATTGACTTTCTTCTCATTGCGCCGGGCTGAAAGCAAAGCAGCCTCATTGACCAGATTGGCTAGATCGGCCCCTGTAAAACCGGGAGTTCTGCGTGCTAATACTTCAAGGTTAACATCTGAAGCTAACGGTTTACCGTTGACATGTACCTTCAAAATTTCCTCTCTTCCTTTGATATCCGGAAGAGTAACGACAATCTGTCTGTCAAAACGTCCGGGACGGAGAAGGGCGGGATCCAGGATATCCGAACGGTTGGTCGCAGCAATGATGATAACACCTTCGTTACCGTTAAATCCATCCATTTCGACCAGAAGCTGATTTAGGGTCTGCTCACGCTCATCATGGCCACCACCTAAGCCGGCACCGCGCTGACGTCCCACAGCATCAATTTCATCGATAAAAACAATACAGGGGGAATTCTTTTTGGCCTGTTCAAAAAGATCCCTCACCCTTGAGGCTCCAACACCGACAAACATTTCCACAAAATCGGAACCGCTGATACTGAAGAATGGAACTCCGGCTTCTCCGGAAATGGCTTTCGCCAGCAAGGTTTTTCCGGTTCCGGGAGGGCCAAAAAGGAGTACGCCTTTCGGAATCTTGGCTCCAATCTCATTAAATTTTTTCGGTGATTTCAGGAACTCTACAATTTCTTCCAATTCTTCCTTAACTTCATCTGCGCCTGCAACATCTTTAAACGTATACTTGTGTTCATCCGTTACCAACCGCGCCCTGCTTTTGCCAAATTGCATGACTTTGCCTCCGCCGCCTTGGGTTTGCTGCATCATATAGAAGAACAGCCCAAAAATAAACAAGAACATCAGAAGCGTCGGCAGGACAGAAACCCACCACGGCACAGTGGCCGGAGGCTCAAATGTAAGGTTGATATTTTGTTTTTCCATCTGATCCAGAAGTGTTTGATCTCCCGAGGGACCGGCGACTTCGTAGACCTTGCTGTCTTTCATGGTAACGGTATAGACGTAATATTTATCATTGACCTGAACGGAAACATCACTGACGCCGCCCGAAGCAATCGCCTGCTTAAAAGCATTATATTTTAGACTGGTATCCTTTTCTTCAGGAGGATTTGCCCATTTAATAAGCAAAACCGCAAGAAGAATAATCAACAAATAGATTGCGACATTTTTTAGTATTTTCAATCGGAGATCCTCCTCTCGTTGATGAGAAACATATTATTAATACTTAAAGTACAGCATTCGAAACGTTTGAAAACTATGAGATATTATATCATGTGGTTTCCTATTTTACAATGAATCCAAAATAGTAGTAAAGGCTTATATTTCAGCCACAAGCAAATACAGTCTGGAAGATTGCGGGCCAGCTGGCAAAAGGCTGTCTCCCCTGCATACGCCTGGGATCCAGAAGACGAGATCGCCAAAAGCAAAAAACGGAATCTTATCACGTTCCCCAGCAGGGATATGTTTGTCCTGAAAAACCTTTTTAATTGCTTTATGCCCTAAATTCTTAAAATAAATACGGTCTCCGGCCTGTCTCGTTCTATATACTAAAGGCTCAGTCTGAACAGACATCTGGTCCGGGTCAAGTTCCGTACTCCATAAAACATGCTGTCCTTCCGGGTAAAAATTAAAAATCCCCACCTGTACTTTTAATTCAGTAATTTTATTCCAAATGTTCAAAGCAAGCGGCAACTTGACAAAAAGGCGGGTCTTTTCAATTCTATCTTTCCCGGAAATATGCTCTTTTGATTCTATATCTACATTAAAAAAGAAAAGGCCTTGCTTGACAACTTCTACCTTAAAACCCGGAAGATCCTGGCGCCATCCGGTCTGTTTCCCTTTATGCATCCAAAGTTTAACAAATCTAAACGCTGGCCCTCTTGTTTCTCCCGATACCTGCGAAGCCGCTCTCCGAAGCAGGCGGGAAAGGATTGCCTCCGGTTCCTTCCAAGCTTCGTGCGAAAGCAGGACTCCGGTATGATCTGCCTGGAGACAGTACCTGAGCCACAAAGCTTCCGTCTGGACGCAAATATATTCTTCGTCCCAGCGCAGCAGTTCCGCTGTTCGTCCCAAAGCATCCGTAATCTTCTGATTATATTTGCTTTCCAGTTCAGGGATTAGCTCGAGTCTGATCTTATTCCTGTAATAGTCCGTTTCCAGATTGCTCTTGTCAATTGAATAGGGAAGATTTTGGACTTTGCAGTATTCTAGGATTTCTTGTTTTGTTACCGAAAGAAGCGGACGGATGATTTTGTCTTTTACAGGATAAATGCCTGCAAGTCCTGTTGTTCCGCTTCCTCTTAAGAGACGGTAGAGAACAGTTTCCGCTTGATCTCCCAAATGATGGGCAGTGGCCAGTAAATCACAGCCCCACGCTTCCATGTCTTCCTTCCAGCGGGCATAGCGCCATTCTCTTGATGCTTCCTGAAAACTTTGGCGGCAAACTAAAGCGTTGTGTTTTGCATCAAATTCATGCAAAATAAATCCTGCTTTCCATTTCCCGGCAAGATTCTTAACGAGCTCCGCTTCCTCGTCGGCTTCTTTTCTGACCTTATGATTGACATGCGTAATAACAAAAGAAATATTTTTATCTTGATTTTCGCATGAATAGCGGTAAATGACATGAGCCAGAGCCACCGAGTCCGGTCCTCCCGAAACAGCTACAAGTACTTTGGACTGAGACGGAATTTGTTGCGGCAATACCTCTGAGCTCAATCTTTCATACATTATTTTCTCCGCAGCCTTCCTAAAATCGTATTAATACTATTCTCTCTAGATTTTGCCGATTTGTCAAAGTGTTCGAAACAAAAATATTTCTTTTTTGACTATAAGGGTTAAATCTTAACAACAGCTTAAAACCCGGTTTAATTTCTAGCATCTTTTCCGGCCAAGTCCTTCCTCTTCACAACCAGAACAACTCCGTCATCTTCCAGGCAGTCGCCGGACAGTCTTCGTGCTTCTTTGACAATACTATCGGCCAAATCCTGCGAAGTCAAACTTTTGTTGTTCTTCAGATATTCTTTGAGCCAGTCATCCTTTCTTTTAGCTACATCCAAGATTCCGTCAGTTACGATGACAAGCGTCTCGTCTTTAAAAGGAATATCAATCGCCGGAATATCAATATCATTCAGTATACCAGCCGGCAGACTTGATGTTTTTACTGCATCTACTTTGTTTCTGCTGATGATATAGGTTGGTGCTGCTCCAATTTTTATCAACCTGGCTTGATTTGTCTCGATATTCAACACGGCCATGTCGACGGTGACAAAGCTCTCTTCCGGAGAACGTAAAACCAAGATCGAATTGAGAGCTTTGATGGCACTCTCCGGTTCAAAACCAGTACTCAGAAGTTGTTCCAGTATTGTAAGCGCCGCTGAACTCATCCTGGCCGCCTCTTCCCCTGCGCCCATACCGTCACAGATAATCAGCGCATTTTTGGATGAAGATAACGAAACCGAACTGAAATTATCTCCGCTTATCCCATTACCAGTTTTAATAAAAGAGCCGATACCCAGATCTAAAACCAGTTTATGCTTGCGGGACCAGACCAGTGGCTTTCCGTCTTCGTGATTATGCTGAGAATGAAGTTCCTGGGCGAGGTGCCCGATCACCTGAGATACACTTCTGTACTGACCAGCCAAGGCTTCCCTGTTTATAGCCAGACGTTTTTGCCAAACCTCTTTGTCCTTTTCTTGTTCCAGAATAAATTGAGCCGCCAGTATGACTTCCTCAAGTTTACTGCATTTTCCCCATTCGACAGGCACTTTCTCCTGATTGATTTGGTCTGAAGCCTCACCGGTTTGTTTTCTTTGAATTTTTTTCTCTTCATAGGCAAACAAGTCATACATAAAATGATAAGTTTGATGGAAATCCTGCTGCCAGCAATAATTTGAATCTGGGCAATGCCGGCATATCTTATCAACCAGGGTATTCATCATTTCCGGTACTTCCGGCTGCAGCCTGGATTCAAGTCCTGCCGCCTGGAAACCATAAGCGAGCTGATCAAATAGGTCGCCAACGGTTTTGACTTTACTTACGGTTGTTTCAATTTCTGGCATTACTTTATTCTTCAGAAAAGACTTTTCATGTTTTCCGGGTAATAAGAAAAA
The DNA here is from genome assembly GCF_003590275.1 of Dehalobacter sp. MCB1. Taxonomy (NCBI): domain Bacteria; kingdom Bacillati; phylum Bacillota; class Clostridia; order Eubacteriales; family Desulfitobacteriaceae; genus Dehalobacter; species Dehalobacter sp. MCB1. The sequence continues at coordinate 19,718 of NZ_LXPC01000011.1, forward strand.
CATAAGAAGCGCAAGCGCGGACGAATAAAGATGAGAAGTCAAAAATGTCTCATTGACAAAAAAAGAAGCCATTAAAATAGAGGCGCTGTAGGCAGCTGCAATTCCCATCTTGCCGAAACGAGTAAATCCTCCGCAGATAAACCCCAGTAAGCTGTAAAGTCCCGCATCAATCAGGTTATCGATTCCAAGGTTCCATTTTAACAAAAAGCCTAAAATTGCTCCGACACCTGCAGCTGAACCGGCTCCGTATTTATAGGCCACAAAAAGCAGGAAAAACCCCATAAATGTGATTTGTAAATTGATTTTCCCAAAAGTGAGCCCTTGTAAGCCACTTAAGCAGACTGCCAGCACCAAAATCCACACCATACCTTGTTCACCCTTGAAACTGCCCTTCATGAGGCTCTCCTTATGAAGAAACGCAAAGAAAAAAATGATTGAAAAGCCTGCCGCAACAATGCTTTGGACCATTACCAGTAAGATAGACTCCTCCCCAAAGCTATTGGTAAACCATGATACGCCTAATCCGGGCAGTAAAGTTCCAAGTGCCGTAAACCCTGCGAGAAGAAGTATTTTGTTCTTGCTCTCTTTGATCATCTGAATTGCCAGAACGCCTAGAACCGCACTCGGCATAACTTCCAGAAATACAGAAAAATCCTGGACAGATACCAGACCGATCGCAATTCCGGTAAGACCTGGCAGAATCCATTTTTTCATATTCATGCCGAGAACTGCAAGATAGGCAACAGCAAATGGATAAATACCCAATAGGTTTGCCCGAGCTGTTAAAAAACCTCCGATAACAATTAGACATTGTATTCCCAGAGAGTCAGAAAATCGATTAATAATTTTCTCAGCTTTGAGTGTTGCCCATTCAGCCATAATGCCACCTCTTCCATTTAATGGAATCATTATAGCTGATGACGGCCGCGAAGCTTGTCTAATTCGGGAATCTTCATGGGCAATCATTTTTCTTGCTTCAGCAAAAAAACGATTGGCGTTGTATCATCTCCGAATATAACCGCTGAATTGACATGATATTACCTAATCAAAAAGCGCCGCCCTTAACAAATTTAAATAATTCGTTACGGCAGCGCTTATTACATATATTTTTTCATTGATATTAATTCCCCGACTCTTTCGGAGCTATTAAAATTTCTCCTTTACGAACCAGTCCAAGCTTTTCTCTGGCTAATTGCTCCACATAACTCGGGGTATTTAATTTCTCTATTTCCTCATGCAATTGATCATTTTGAGCAATAATCTGAAGCTTTTTATTCTCGAGTTCTGCTTTTTGCTGCTCAATGGAATGATCCAGCTGAAGCAGCTGATAGGACCAGCTTCCGCCTAACATCAAAGCAATTCCCAAAACAATTACAAATATTGGATTTATCTTTTTTATTTTCTTTTTTGTATACTTCTTATTATTTCTCATTTCCCTCATCGTCCTCCAACGGATAATTCAGCCCTAACTCATGATCCTGGATGATTCCGATGATTTGATATCCTTTGGTCTTGGCCCTTACGAGCATGGTTGAAACAGAACTGCTGCTTATCCCCAGAACCTTGGCGATATCCTCGACGGAATGCCCGCTTTCTTTAAGCATGACAGCTTGTCTCTCCCGGAAACTCAGTTTTTCCAATCCCCGTATTTCCCAGTGCAAAATTTTCTTTCCTTATTGTGAATTTACGGCTAAAGACAAAAATTCATCTACATACTAGCTACATATTCGGTACAAATCAACTACAAAAACATTATAAGTATAGTCATTATATAATTAAAGCTGGTCAAAATCAATACTATTTGCTCTTTTTTATTAAAGCATTCCGGCTTATCGCTTCACCGATTCGATAGAGAAGCATCCCCAGCCAGCGCAGAATGCCATAGGGGATCCGCATCATTACGGCAACTCCAATGTAAACGCCTCGGAAAAACGCCTGAAAAATATTTCTAATAAATTGGCAAACGTGATGGATCAAGCGAAATAACACATCAAAAGTTTTTTTGACATATCGGCTAAAAACGGCAATATAGAGCAAAAGACCTAACAAGCTTCCCAAAAACAGATAAAAACGAAATTCAAGGTAATTTGCTTTTTGCGCTAAGCAAAAAATAATTCCAAGCGCAGCGACAGAGAAAAGCAAATCTCCTAAAAACGTCTGAATCTTTGTCAAGCCCAAATGCCAACGTAAGATTCGGTAAAAATCAAAACATATCCCAACTAGTAATCCACTTAGGACAATGCTAATCAAAACAGCAAACTCGCTAATCCCGATTTCGCCCCCTTCAAAAGGCTATTTGAAAATTTTTTCCCATACTCCCTTGGAGGATTCTCCAGATCCACTCGCAGCATAAATCAGCATGTCAATTTGGCCTTCAATCTCCAGTTCCGATTGTTCGAGGTTAAGATTGTTTACCCCCAGATCCCGTCCCTTAATCGTTACTCTACCTTTTGTGGTATCCAGCATAATCTCTTTGGGGTCGAACGATTTTACCTTTTTTACCCCTGAAACCGTCAGTAGTTTTCTGTCTTTGATAATGATCTTATGCTCAATTTCCCGTTGACCTGTCATTTCCATCCCCCCAAAGCCCTTTCTGAATAAATACTTATTCAGAAAGTGGGGGGTTTAGACATCATTATTTTTCTTTTCATCTTTGATCAGCTGATAGAGCGTCTCAGCTTCTTCCGCCTTGGCACTTGGTGGTATCGACACTACCTTGACTTCAAGGATATGATTCCGCATATCAATGCAAATAATGTCTCCAGGCTTTACTTCTGCCGAAGGTTTGGCAACTCTGCCATTTACACTGACTTTTTCGCCTCCACAGACATCTTTGGCCACAGTTCTCCTTTTGATAAGCCTTGATACCTTAAGATATTTGTCCAGTCTCAAACAAAGCAACTCCTTATTTTAAAATACATCTTAAAAAACCAGGCTCAAAAAGAACCTGGTTTTTCGCAATCAAGCTATGAACTTAAGAAATTTAAGAATTTACTGTACTGACTCTTTTAAAGCTTTTCCTGCCTTAAAGCCAGGTACTTTGCATGCGGGAATGACAATCTCCTCTTTGGTCTGAGGATTTCTGCCGACACGCTCTTCTCTTTTCTTAACCTCAAATGTACCAAAACCAACTAATTGGACTTTCTCACCACTTGCCATTGCTTGACTGATTGTGTCAAAGACTGCGGCTACCGCTTTTTCGGCATCCTTCTTGGTGAATTCGGTCTTTTCTGCTACTGCAGCAACGAGTTCCGCTTTATTCAAAAGTCTCCCTCCTAATAATAAAAACTAATAGCCTCTATATTCGCTATGAAACTGCATTTTCCTTCTTGGGAATGCTAAAATAAACCTCAAACCCCAGTTTTTTCTTCACTTTTTACCACTTCCCAGAAAAAATTCATGTTCTCCATGCTCATTCTTCCTTTGTCAGGTCCTTCCAGATCTATTTTGTGCATCATTTTATTAAATCTTTGTTGGAATTTTTTCGTCCCCTGCCGCAGAGCTTCTTCGGCGTTTATTCCGAGAAAGCGCGACAAATTGACAATCGAAAAGAGCAAATCTCCTAATTCTTCTTTTACTCTTGGACTTTTTCCCACTTCCTTTTCGAGCTCAGTAAGCTCTTCATAGATTTTAGAAAGGGGTCCCTGGTGATCCTCCCAGTCAAAACCGACTTTAGAAGCCTTTTTTTGAGTCTTTTCAGCAAATTGCAGCGCTGGAAGCCCTCTTGGAATATCAAAGAAATTCCTCTCTGCTTGTTTTTTCAAGCTTTGGGATGTCAATTTCTCGGTTTTTTTAATTTCATCCCAGTTTATCAGGACTTCCCGGCTTGATGCTACTTCAACTGACCCAAAAACATGAGGATGCCGGCGTATCAGTTTATCCGAAATGCCCTTTATGACATCGTTCAGGCTGAATTGCCCGGATTCCTCTGCAATGCGGGAATGGAACACGACTTGTAATAATAAGTCTCCCAATTCCTCACATAAATTATTCATATTTTTGGAATCAATTGCATCCAGCACTTCATAGGCCTCTTCAATCAGATATTTCTTCAGTGACTCATGATCCTGCTCCTTATCCCAAGGGCACCCCCAAGCAGAGCGCAATTCAGCCATAATTGCAGTAAGCCTTTCCAGCCGGTCACTATTATCCCTGATCAATGTCGCCTTCACAATAAAAGAGGTTCCAAGCCTTTGGTGAAGTCCGGCTATGATCCTGCCTTCTGCGATTGGAAAACCCGGTAAAGCGAGTGTTATTTGCTTCTTGCCGGACACTGCTATAACCTTTTCTACAATTAAATCAAGTCCTGTTTCCAGGTCTAAAATGATATTTTCCATTTGTTCCGCTGCTGCGAATATTTCCTGGCACGGAAAACCCTCACGAATCAAATCTGAAGCTGCCGGATGTTCGGCATCCCACAGGAATATCAGATCTGAACCTTTCAATAATTTATAAGCGGCAAGAGACAAAGAATCAAGTCCCCGGTCTCCGAGGCCTAGAATGTTTAAAATCGGGTCCACTTGCTTTCCTCCTATTGATATTAAGGTTCATAAGGTACTCATTGCTTGTCCAATAATACTATAAATGTCAGGAAGATCTTTGGCAAGCAATTAGATAATGGGTGACTTATCTGAGCACGCACAGTTAAGAAAAGGACTGTCAACATACCGTTAACAGTCCTTCTCAACTTTTATTTTTTGCATCAAACATTACTGTTCCATTTGTTTGGCTAAAAAGCCCGCTGCAGTTTCAGCAAGTTTGATTTCCAAATCTCCCATCTTAATGTTTGGTTCTTTGGACATGAGTACGACTACCCCAATGGGATCACCTTCAGCAATAATCGGCGCAATGACCTGATTTGTTGCTTTGACTTTTTCTTCTCCTTCTGTTTCTTTCAAAACAGAGGATTCTCCCGTATTATAAATAGTTCTCCTTTCTTCCATGGCCTGCTCGGCTACAGCGCCAAGAGATTTGTTCAAGTAGTCTTTTTTGGAAGCTCCTGACACCGCAATGATGACATCTCTATCTCCGATACAGGCAATGTGTCCTGTTGATTCAAATAAAGAATCCGCATATTCTTTAGCGAAATCTCCCAACTCACCAATGGGTGAATACTTCTTCAGTATCACTTCCCCTTCTCTGTCCACAAAAATTTCCAGTGGATCTCCTTCTCTTATCCGTAAAGTCCGCCGGATTTCCTTGGGAATAACTACTCGGCCAAGATCATCTATTCTTCTGACAATTCCGGTTGCTTTCATTAAGTTCTCCCTCCTTTTTCCAAAGCGACTAATTCAATCTTAGTATATATCTTGAACTGCTTTATTATTCATATTTTTCCATACATGCAAAAAAGAATAATCATTAACGCCACTCACACTTAACGCTCGCTTCATAAAGTTTGTGTGGAACTACAATATTTTAAGCAATCAGCAAATAAATAAAGAATTTAAGAAAGATATAGATAGAGGGTGCAACAGTTTATTCCGTTACGCCCTCTTCTTGGCTTTAAGTTTTATATTTTAATTTGTGCGAAATCATAAGATTGCAAAAATACCCTATTGCTTATTGGGCACCCGCTGGTTTTAAATCTTCGGCGTATTCGACTTGAGCCGCTTGTCTAAGTTCCGAATAATAACTTGATACTTTTAGATTTTTGGCATTTTCGAGAGCATCTTCCTGAACGCTTGCTTTGACTTTCTCAAAGTCAGGCACTACAGCCTCTTTATGGTCTTCAACCAGAATAACATGATAGCCAAATTTCGTCTTGACTGGTGTTTCTGAAATGCTCCCTACCTTCTGGCTGAAAGCAGCATCCTCAAATTCCGTAACCATTTCTCCGCGGGAAAAATAGTCGAGGTTCCCGCCGGAATCCTTACTCCCGGTATCCGTAGAATATTCCTTGGCCAGTTCAGAAAAATCTTTTCCAGCATTATACTCTTGAATCACTTTATTGGCTTCCTCTTCAGTCGCCACCAAAACATGGCTAGCTTTGACCTGTTCATCCTGTCCGCCGTAATCGGAATAATGTGATTCAAAATACTGCTGGACTTCCTGATCTGATACTGTCACATCTTTACCAATGTTATAGATAAAAGTATAGCGGTTCGTAACTTCCTCTTCAGTCATCCCTCTTTCATCAAGGAACACCTGATAGTCCATATCTTTCAACTGGCTTTTTATATTCTTTTCGATCAGTTTCGAAACTTCAGGATTCGTCGTATCCCATTTATTTTTTTCGACTTCCTGCTTAATCAATTCATCCATAATTAACTCTTCTAAGACCGAACTCTTAATACTTTCCAGACTGGACTTACCCTGATCCGTGCTAAAGTCCATACCTTGCTTCTCATAATAGGTTTTGCTGGCATTTAACTTTTCTTCATAAGTCGTCATGGGGATACTTTGCTTATTCACTTTAACTGCAAATTCCTGTTTGGCACAGCCAGTGAGCATAAGCAGTAAAGCAAACAGCATGATTATTGTTGTGGTTACTTTTTTCATTAATCCCTATCTCCCTTTCGCTGGATGAAGTCATTATACCAAGTTACAATTTATTAAGCAATTTAAACTAGTACCTTGCCAACCATGGCATCGCTGCATTAGCCCTTCTCGGGGACGTTAATCGCCATACACTCGGTATATTTCAATCCTTCCAACAGCCATGGATGGCTTAGTATCGAACAAGGATTAAGATATACAGTTAATAAGGTACTAACTGGATACGGTCTTGGCAGCTGCTGCAGGATGCTTCACGTATTCCTCTAAAATACCAAATAATTTAAATATGGCTTTAAAGATATCTTCTATACTTGAAACCCTGAGCCGCAGGTTCAATTCAAGATTGCCTTGTTCCGCAGCCGCAAATGACAATGGGTAAGGAAATTTTGCTGCAATACTCATCAGCTGTTCTCCGGATATCCCGGGATCAGAGGCAAACCGCAGGGAGATATTCTGTTTATGCTGAACAACCTGTTCGAGACCCAGTTGTTTGGCTTTTATTTTTATCCTGATGATTTTAGCCAGGTTTTCAACTTCATCGGGCGGGTTTCCAAATCTGTCCACCAGTTCATCCAAAAAGTCACTTAAGTGTTCTTCACTAGAAATGCCTAGCATTCTCTGGTAAAGTGCAGCTTTAATCTGCTTATCCACAATATATTCATCGGGAAGAAGCGCCTTGACCTGAATATCTATGACTGGCTCAGCGACTTCTTCTACTGTTTCACCACGTAATTGCTGAACTGCCTCTTTTAGCATTTTGACATATAGGCTGAATCCAACGCTGGCAAGATGCCCATGCTGCTCCCCTCCAATAAAATTACCTGCTCCTCTTATTTCCAAATCACGCATGGCAATCTTGAAACCGGAACCAAATTCAGTGAATTCCCTGATTGTAGTCAGCCTCTTTTCTGCTTCTTCTGTCAGAATTTTTTGCGGTTGGTATAAAAAATAGGCATACGCTTTCCTGTTTGACCTACCCACCCTTCCTCTGAGTTGATAAAGCTGGCTCAGGCCAAATTTGTCTGCTTCATCGACAATAAGTGTATTGACGTTCGGCATATCCAAACCGGTTTCGATGATAGTAGTGCAAATCATAATATCTTTCTCTTTTTCCAAAAAGGAGATCATTTCTTTCTCAAGCTGGGTTTCGCTCATCTGCCCATGCACAACCCCACAACGGGCTTCTGGGATAATCAAATTCAGCAGCCTGACCACTCTATCCAGTGTTTCGACCCGGTTATGGACAAAAAATACCTGACCCCCTCTGTACAATTCTCTGCGTATCGCATCTCTTACCAGATCCGCATTAAATTCGGCGACAAAGGTCTGAACAGGGAACCTGTCTTCCGGAGGCGTCATAATAACGCTCATATCTCTTAAGCCAACTAGAGACATATGCAGGGTTCTGGGAATTGGCGTAGCTGATAGTGTCAAAACATCCACATTGGTCTTCAGCGTTTTGATCTTCTCTTTATGTCCAACGCCAAAACGCTGCTCTTCATCGACAATAAGCAGGCCCAGATCCTTGAAGCTAACCCCTTCCGATATGAGACGGTGGGTGCCGACGACAACATCAAGTGAACCGTCTTTCAGATTCTGAATGATTTGCTTCTGTTCCTTGGGTGTACGAAAACGGCTCAGCATTTCGATTTTTACAGGGTAATCCATAAACCTTTCCCTGAAAGTATTATAATGCTGCTGAGCAAGAATGGTCGTTGGTACCATGACTGCCACCTGCTTGCTACTGATAACCGCCTTAAATGCGGCTCTCAGTGCAACTTCTGTTTTGCCGTACCCCACATCTCCGCAAAGAAGCCGGTCCATCGGCCGGGCTTTCATCATATCTTTTTTGACTTCCATAATACTCTGCAGCTGGTCTGGTGTTTCTTCATATGGAAAGCGGTCTTCAAACTCTTTCTGCCAGTAGCTGTCTTCCGGATAAGCAAATCCCACAGCCCCTTCCCTTTTCGCATAAAGCTCAAGTAAATTAATGGCCATCTCTTTAACAGCGCTCTGGGCCCTGGTTTTCGCCTTGTTCCATTCATTGCCGTTCAGTTTATTCAGCTTGGGTGTGGTTGATTCTTCTGCCCCGAGGTATTTCTGCAGCAGCTGCAGTTGATCAAGCGGTACATATAGTTTATCTTCACCGGCATAACGAATCGAAAAATAGTCCTTTTCAATACCGTCGACCTCAATGGTTTCAATCCCGGTAAACTTGCCGATTCCATGGTAAAAATGCACGACGTAATCACCTGATTTAAGGTCGCTGAAAGAAAGAATATCTGCTTCTTTTGGGCCTTTTTTGGGTTTCGCCTGGTATTTTCGTTCTCTTCGGTATATTTCGGATTCTGAAAAAATAACCATTTTGCTTACAGGCAGTTCAAAGCCCTGGTTAATCGAAAGCGGATAAATATAAACACCACCCTGCACGATCGGATCTTCCATCCTAACCAGACTGGCGTTAATGCTTCTGTCCTTTAGCCCTTGCCCTAGCCGCTGTGATTGTTCCTCATTCCCTGCAAAAAGTGCAATCACGTATCCGACGGACTTCCACCGCTGAATCTCTTCCACCAGGATTGAAGTCTTGCCATACCCAGCTAAAGGGCGGGCAATCATGTTCGTCACTCTTTTAGGGTCAAACCCGGGTATTTCCCGCAATAAATTCGACAGGCCCAGCAAAGGACGCTTTCCACTGGCGAGCAAATCTTCAAAGCTGATGAATAAATGATCGGAATTAACAAACTCTTCCCCCTTTTCCAGGTTGTCCGTAAATTCAGCAAGGCGCTGATTGGACTGAAAATCTAGCTGCTCTTTAAGCCGGAGCGGTTCATCGAGAAATACAAGACAATTCTGATCAAGCCATTCAAAGAAAGGAACATATTCTTCGGACAGTAGACTCAGGTAAGGATAAATGCTTTCATCAAGAATTCCCGTGTTCAGCCGATTTTCAAGATATTCGACTTTTTTATGAAGTCTCTTAACCGCTTCTATCCTGTCCAGCCGCTGTAAACGTCCGACGGCTTTGCGCGCCCTGGCCCTGATTTCCCCTTTTAAGTCCTGCTGCTTTTTGGTATCGATAACATACTCCTGAACGGGAACAATAAGAACCTCAGAAATGCTTTCCAACGATTTTTGGGTCTCCAAATCAAATACCCGGATAGAATCTACTTCCTCATCAAAAAATTCTATCCTGACAGGATCTCTGTCATGTGGTGCAATATCGAGAATCCCTCCGCGCAAAGCAAACTGGCCTCTGCCCTCAATGGTTTCTTCACGTTCATAGCCGGCTTCTACTAATAAGCGCAGAAGGTCAGAAACTACATACTGTTCCCCGACCTTAAAAAGGATACAATGCCTCAACCACTTTTCTGGGCGGATTAGTTTCTTCATGATCGCCTGGACGGGCGCAACGACAATTGTTTCGCTGTCTGTTTCCCGGTTGAATGGGAGCAGGCTGCTCAAGACCCGGATTCTCTCTGCCGTAATTTCGTGGCTTCTGCCAAAAACCTCAAACGGAAGCCACTCTGTTGTCGGGAAAAGCATAATATTTTTTTTCGGAAGCCACGCCTCAAGATCCCTTGCCCATTTTTGGGCTTGTTCATCTGTATAAGTGATGATCAGAGCCTGCTGCTTCAGCAGGGCAACCTGGGCTGCAAACGCAGCTTTTTCACTGCTGGTTATTTGGTAAATCATTTGCGGGGACTCTTTTCTGCTTAAGGCAGCGCTTATTTCCCCAATGTCAAAACCCTTGTACAAAAAATCATTAATCGTAGGCATTCGCTGCCCTCCTGCAAAAAGTAGCTCATTTCTTATCATATCTTTAGCCAGGATAGAAAATACCTGTTTTTCGAGTATTCGAGTTGAGCAAACCATATTTACTGATAGTACGTCACTCCGCTGATATCCAGTTCCTTCATGCATCTTGAGCAAAGCGTATAGGCAACATTGCCTTTAATCTCAACAGAAAAATCCATCCTGAGTGGCCTGGTGTCATCCATTTCCAGTTGACCAACGATGGTATCACAGCAACGGCATATTTTAAGCATATACATAGGATAAAACACCTCCTGAGTAATATGCTTGCCTATCCAATCCAAGGTTATACGCTTCAGCTTTATTTAAAGTGACTGTTTTTCCTGATTAAATAGATTCATGGCCTCGTCCCCACGGCCCTCTGTCCACAATCCTACTGCGCGCTGTGCCCTGTCCAGAGTACCATCCAATACTGCTTTTTCCTCTTCGGTAAACGTTGAGAGTACATGGTTAACCACATCAAATTCAGCCTTTGGTCTTCCAACACCGATTTTAAGACGCCAGAAATCCTGTGACCCCAATTCCGCAATGATGGATTTCAGCCCGTTGTGTCCCCCAGCACTCCCTTTAGCCCTTAATCGTATCTTGCCGAGGGGGAGATCCATATCATCATGGATCACCAATATATTCTGCGTGTTTATTTTATAATAATTTATCAATTCCCCAACGGCTAAACCGCTTAGATTCATATAGGTAATTGGCTTCAGAAAAAATATCCGCTCATCTTTGTTTCTCATTTCAGCCACTTGGCCACGAAAATCATTACGGAAAGACAATCCTTCCTGAGCGGCAATTCTATCCAGTAGCATGAACCCTGCATTATGTTTTGTCTCGCTATATTTAACTCCCGGATTCCCGAGACCGATTACAGCCCTCATAAATTCTCCTTACCGGCATATCGTTAAAGTCCTAAGCATAAATTGAATAGACAGAACAGCATTAATTAAGGATTAATTTCATATAGATTATTTTTAAAAACTTGGCTGGCGTCAAGCTTTGGCGGTAGCCTTAGTTGCACTTAGATCTATCGGAAAGCTCTTAGCGTTTTCTGATAGACTTAAAAAAGGAGGGAATCCTATGCTGCCCAGTAAAAAAATTTTATCCCTGTCAATTATCTCTCTAAAAGAAGGCCAGCAGATCGGGTTTGTGCGCAATATTGTCATTGACCCGAAAGCCAAAGCTGTCGCCGCATTAGTGGTTGACCCCAAAGGGTTCTTCAAAGAACAACGTATTATTCCTTATAACAGAGTTGTCAGTATTGGTGAAAACGTCATCACCGTCAGCACTGAGAATCAGGCGGAAAAAGCTACAAATTTACCTGATATTTTAGAACTTCTCAAAGAAAAAACCGCAATCATTGGAACAAAAGTCATTACTGCCAGCGGCAAAACTCTCGGTATTATTGAAGAATTCTATATCGATACCGAAAGTGGCATGATATCAAGTCTTGATATTTCCGGAGGTAAAATAGAGGGCTTTTTCAAAGGAAAAGCCAGCCTGAACGCCGACGATATTCTTACCATCGGTTCCGATGTCGTCGTGGCGGTCAAAGGCTGTGAAGAAAGACTTGAACTTTTTACGAAAGGCATTAATGATAATGTCAAATCTTTGATTCAGATTGCTTCCCAAAAGGCAAGCCGAAAAAGTCAGGATCTGAACAGATTCTGGAAAAAGAACAAGGACGATGAAACAAACGAAGATTCCCCGAATGATACAGACAAGCCAATTCAACCTATCTCAGCAGAAATTGACACGTCTATTACGGATAATTTCTGTGAGGAGCAGGATGAAGAACCCGCCAATGCAGACAAGGGCCCCAAAGACGACCTTATCTAAGTGCTCTGAAGAATTAACTGAATAATTTACTGACAGATAAATCCTCATGAATTCTAACGATAGCTTCTCCCAATAAAGGAGCAACAGAAAGCACTTTAATCTTATCAATCTTCTTTTCCGGGGTTAAAGGAATGGTATTTGTTACGACAAATTCTTTAATAACGGATTTTTCAAGAATGCCGATAGCTGGGCCAGATAATACCGGGTGCGTACAGCAGGCATAGACCTCTTTGGCTCCTTTTTCCATCAGCACAGCTGCAGCCTGGGTAATCGTACCGCCAGTATCTGTGATATCGTCAATAAGTACTGCTATTTTTCCCTGCAGGTCACCGATGACATGCATTATTTTTGATACATTCGGTTCAGGCCGGCGTTTATCCACAATCGCAAGCGATGCCCCAATTCGTTCCGCAAAATTCCTGGCCCTGCCGACTCCTCCAATATCAGGCGATACAACGCAAATATCTTCGAGTTTCTTCTCCATAAAATATTCCGCGAGGATCGGTACTCCGGGGAGATGGTCAACTGGAATGTCAAAAAAACCCTGAATTGCAGGTGCATGAAGATCCATGGCTACCAGACGATCCGCTCCGGCAGTCGTTATGAGATTGGCCATGAGTTTCGCCGTAATCGGTTCTCTGGCCTTTGTCTTCCTTTCCTGTCTGGCATAGCCGTAATAGGGGACCACTGCTGTAATCCGATAGGCTGACGCTCTCCGCAAGGCATCAATAAGGATTAACAGCTCCATAATACTATCGTTGGTTGGCGCGCAGGTCGGCTGAACAACAAATACATCTGCACCCCTTACGCTTTCGTCAATCCCGATGTTGATTTCGCCGTCCATAAATGTTTTGACATTGGCAACCCCCATTGAAATGCCAAGATAATCAGCAATTTCCTGTGCAAGTTCCCTATTTGCGTTTCCGCAAAAAATTTTAAGTTCTTTCGTAGCCATAATTTTCCCCCTACTTTTTCTTGGCGGAGTGCCAATTTTCAATAATGCGCTGTTGTGATCTTTCAATCGCTAGAGCCTGATCAGGAACATCTTTCGTAATTGTTGACCCGGCGCCAATGACTGCTTCTTTACCTATGGATACCGGAGCAACAAAGTTTGTATTGCTGCCGACAAAAACACGGTCTTCAATAATGGTCTGGTGCTTTTTCTCGCCATCATAGTTGCAGGTAATTGTTCCTGCACCTATGTTCACATTTTTGCCTAACCTGGAATCACCAATATAGCTCAGGTGAGGGACTTTGCTTCCCTCTTCAATAATGCTGTTTTTAATTTCTACGAAATCACCAACTTTAACCTCTTTACCCAAAATCGTTCCGGGTCTCAGGTAAGCATACGGTCCCACAAAGCAATTCTCTCCGATCACTGCGTCTCGTGCAACAGAGTGTTCGATTTGACATCCCTTCTGACAAACACAGTTGATTAGTGTTGTCGAGGGACCAATGTTCGCCCCTTCTTCAATCTTGGTATTTCCTTTAATCATTGTAAAAGGATTAAGAATGACATCCTTCCCAAGAACAACTTCCGCATCTATAAAAACCGATGGAGGATTGATGATCGTTACTCCCTCCATCATCCAGTATTTTCTGATTCGGTCATACAAGATATCCTCGGCTTCAGCCAGCTGAACCCGATTGTTGATGCCTAAAGCTTCTGACGGGTCATCCGTACAAAAAATCTCAATTTTTTGACCAGACGAAAGCAGGATATCAAAGACATCAGTGAGATAATACTCTCCCTGAGCATTTTTAGGCGCAATCTTTTGAAGCGCAAATTTTAAGGCTGCTCCATTAAAACAGTAGGTGCCTGTATTGATCTCCTTAATCCCTTTTTGCAGAACAGCTGCATCTTTTTCTTCGATAATGCCTTGAAAAACGTTATTCTCTTTCATTATCCTCCCATAACCTGAAGGATTCTCCATGATTGCCGTGAGTACAGTGGCTGAAGAGCCCGTCTTTTGGTGAATCTCCATTAATGAGTGAATCGTATGTCCGGCTAAAAGCGGTTGATCCCCGCTTAAGACCAGAATGCTACTGTCTTCATCAATCAATGGCAATACCTGCATCACGGCGTGACCTGTACCCAATTGTTCTTCCTGAACAACCACCCTGGTTCGTTCCCCAAGGTGTTCCGACAACATTTCGCGGCCATGACCAACAATCGTAATGACATCATTAATTTTCAGTTTTGCAACCTTCTCCAGAACGTGGTCGATCAGCGGACGGCCAGCCAGCGTGTGCATCACTTTCGGTAATTCTGATTTCATACGGGTACCTTTTCCCGCAGCCAAAATGACTGCCGTAAAATGAGACATTTCCTTATTTACCCTCCAAAGTGATCAAGTACCTTATCAACCTTAAAATATCCTATAATGGATGAGCAGATACTTGCATAGTTGTACTTCATTTATTATAACGAATTATTGCCAAGAATAAAAAGAAATTACAGATATTTTTTTGTATTCCGCCTATATTATTGCATTTTATTCAATATGATAAAAAAGAGACCTCTCAAATGATGGTCTCTCCTCAGCAAAATTAAATATTATTCAATGCCCTTTCCGTATTCTTCTAGTACCTTAGTCTGGATTTTTTCTCTTGCCGCAGATGAAATCGGGTGGGCAATATCGCGAAAATCGCCTTCCGGGGTCTTTCGACTGGGCATCGCCACAAATAAACCATTCGTCCCTTCAACCACTTTTACATCGTGAACAACAAACTCGTTGTCAAATGTAACCGATACGACTGCTTTCATCTTGCCTTCGGCATTTACCTTTCGGACTCTGACGTCAGTAATCTCCATGCTGAGAATCACCACCCTTCTCTTCCGCCTCCAGAAAAATCTTCTTTTTTTATTCTCTATTTGGCAAAAAACTCCTTCTTTTTAGCAAAAAAAATTTATAATTCAAAATATTCTACATCATTTTTAAGTCATTTGCCATGACAAATGCCCTGCCTTTTGAAGCATCTATTTCCAGCTGCAGAAGAGCAAGGTAGTCTTCAACTAGCCTTGAGTTATTCCAGAGAGTATCTTCCATCAGAATGCCAAGGCCTACGACCTTGGCATCAAATTCCTGCATAAGGTCCATCAGCCCTTTAGCTGTGCCCCCAGCTTTAATAAAATCATCAATGATCAGTACTTTTTTTCCGGTACCCAAAGCCTTGCGGGTTAAAGACATGGTTTGAATTCTTTTGGAGGAGCCGGATATGTAATTAATACTAACCGAAGAACCCTCTGTCACTTTATTGCCATGCTGCACCACAACAGCAGGTACACCTAGCGCATCAGCAGTCATTAAGGCCAGCGGGATCCCTTTTGTTTCAATTGTTATCACGGCTTCAGGACTTCTTTTCCGAAAAAAGCTGGCAAAAATAAGCCCTAATTTCCTGGTAATAATAGGATTATAGAGAATATCAGACATATAAAGAAATCCACCAGGAAGCGTCCTGTCGCCCGCATTTAAATTTCCGGCAAGAGATGTCAGGAAGTTTTTTGCTTCTTCTCTGCCGATTCCGGGCAAATACTTGACACCTCCGGCTGCCCCTGGAATTGTCTCCAGATTACCCTTGTCCGTGAGCGTTAAACTTTCTTTAATCGTGACCAGGTCTTCACTGATAGTCGATTTCGCAGTATCAAAACGGTCGGCAAAAAAACCCAAAGTCAAAAGCTCATTCGGGTGGGAAATCAGAATTTCTGTTAACGCAATCATTCTCTCAATTCTTTTCATGCAATCATCTCTTTTATTTCATCTCATAAAAACACTATGCAGGAACTGTTATTCGCTTTTGCGGCTCGATGACATACCCCTTAAAGCTTCAAACATGACATTTCCGGCATTTTCAATATGTGCCGCTGCAAGCTTTTGCGCTTCTTCCACATCGTGCCTTGCCACAGCATCAATGATCGCCCGATGTTCCTGAATCGTATTCTTAACCCTTCCCGGAACTGCCAAAGATGTTGTACGGAATCGCTGTGTCTGTTCTTTCAGGTTCGCAAGAATCTGAATCAACCTCTCATTCCGGCTTGCCTTATACAAAAGAGCGTGAAAATCTATATCGGATTGGACAATAACATCCAGAGAATCAGGCATTTTTTCATAATATAAAATCCGTTCCATCTCATCGATTTCTTCTTCTGTAATCTTCTCGGCAGCAAGTCCTGCTGCCAGTCCTTCTAGGGCTGCGCGGATTTCAAATACATCTTTAACATCCTTATGAGAAACCCCTGCCACATAAGCGCCCCTTCGTGGAACCATGACCACGAAGCCCTCCAGTTCAAGTTTACGGATTGCTTCTCTTACAGGTGTACGGCTTACACCCATTTCTTCCGCCAGCTGAATTTCCATCAAGCGTTCTCCCGGCTCCAGAACTCCACTGACGATGGCCTCCCGTAAAGCCTCAAGCACGATTTCCCTCAGAGGTTTATAACTATCAAGTTTTACCGGTACTAAACGTCTTTCCACCAAAAATCACTCCTTTTCTCCAAATTTAATATTTCGAGAACCAATCGTTTTTACTAACCAGGTTTGATGATAACCCTTCTCAGCCAAAACCTTGCGCATCTTTTCTCCCTGACTATGATTCTTCACGATTCCGAACAGCGTAGAACCGCTTCCGGACATCAGAGCCCCAAGGCAGCCTCCTTCCAACAACAGCCGTTTTAAGACAGAAGTCTCAGGGACAAGATCAAAAACAACATTCTCCAGATCATTGGAAAGCATTCTGCCAATCATATCGATCCTAGAAGCATTTAGAACACTCACCCATTTTTTTTGATCGAGCTTGGAAAATTCAGCGCGTTTATCAAATAATCGGTAAGCATCTGCAGTGCTTACTCCCTGTTCCGGTTTAACCAGGATGATATCCATCTCGGGTACCCGGGGAAGTTCTTTGAGTTCAGAACCGATCCCTTCCCCCCATGCTGTTCCTCCAAGCAGACAAAATGCCGTATCGGAACCACACTGTTTAGCTAGTCCCACTAAATGTTCATAGGAAAAAGGATTTGACAGCAGTCTGTTCAGTCCTATAAGAACAGCTGCGGCATCACTGCTTCCCCCGGCAAGGCCGGCCTGTAACGGAATATGCTTTTCAATATTAATCTTAGCTCCGGGAATTATACCTAATGTCCTGGTCTTATATTCATCTAGGAAAAGTCCGGCAGCCTGATAAGCGAGATTTTTTTCGCCGCTTAATTCGCCGCAAAGACAAGATATCCCACCGTCTTGAAGTGTGATTTCAACCCGATCAAACAGAGACACAGATTGAAAGACCGTTTCAAGACTATGATATCCGTCAGTCCTGATATCATTGACAGCCAGCGCGAGGTTTATCTTGGCAGGTGCCAAAACAACCACAGAATTTTCTTTCATATTTACCAAGTTCTTTTACCTTTGATACCATAGAATTATTTTCCTAATATTATAGCGTATTACACCCTCATACTACCAGAAAAATATTCTAATCCACCAAATTTCTTATTTCAGGCGGGATTGAATTGAAGTGGTCACTAATGATTTTTCTTAACGGCTCTGCTTTTTCATAAAAGATCACAACAATATCTCCTTCTCTAGCTTTTGCCAGAGCTTCGCGTAAGGCTTCCTCTTCCTTAAGAATGATCTTTACCGAACTTGCCTTTTTCCCTTCCTTTAAAGCCTCTTCATAGATCATTTGCGCAATTTCTCCTGATTTTCTGCCTCGAAGATCTGCATCTTCCTTAATATACAGCAGATCAAATCCTGCGGCAGCTTCCCTGGCAAATTGTTTTACTGTGGCGTCGCTTCTGTCACCGGGCAAGCCGATACACCCTACAAGCCTCTTGTGCCCAATCATCTGAAGTGTTTGGACAACCTCTTTCATACCGGCAGGGTTATGACCGTAATCCAGAACTACCTTAAAGCCATCCATTTCATAATATTCGAGCCTTCCCTGATTATCTTCAGGATTTTGCCCGAAGCCGCTTACCGCCCTCCTGATTTGCTGAGCATTATATCCCAACGCATAGCAAGCTGCAACAGCTGCCAGGACATTTTGAACATTATGCCTTGCTTTTCCTCCCCAGGTAATCGGGATCTTATTTAAATTACAAACAGTTGAGCCGCAGGTTCCTTGATAAATCCATATCTTCCTCTCATCTGCGACTACGGCAACGCCTCCAAACGCTAGGTGTTTGCAGATTCTTCTATTCTGGATCTCAGTACTGAAGTAAATAACATGGCCACTGGTTTTTTGGTCCAGATCCACAACCTGAGGATCATCTGCATTCAGAATGGCAAAACCATACTTTTGTACTCTTTCAGCAACCAGACTCTTCACCTTGCTCAAATCCTCAATATTTTCAATACCGTATTGACCGAGATGATCCTCAGAAATATTTGTGATAATTGCGACATCCGCATAATCATAACCGAGACCTGCCCGCAAGATCCCCCCTCTGGCTGTTTCCAGGACCGCAACTTGGACATCGGGGTGTCTTAGGACAGTCCGGGCGCTGACAGGTCCGCTGTGGTCACCCTTGCTGAGCAGTCTGTCATTAATATAGATCCCTTCCGTCGAAGTCATCCCCACCGTTAATTGCTGTTTCTGAAGCATTTTACTTAAGAGACGGACGACAGTTGTCTTGCCATTGGTTCCTGTCACAGAGACAATAGGGATTCTGCCATTTCCATGCGGAAAGAGCATATTGACAATATCCTTACCAATATTCCTGCTTTGACCGGCACTGGGCAGCAAATGCATTCTTAAACCCGGAGCTGCATTAACTTCAATAATTCTACCATCCTGCTCCCGGTAAGAGCGCCTGATATCTTCCAAAATAAAGTCTATCCCGGCAATATCGAGTCCCAGTACGCTTGCTGCATAAACAGCCAGCTCCGCATTATCCCTGTGTACCAAATCCGTCACGTCTGCTGCCGTTGATCCGGTACTAAGGTTTGCACTTTGCCGAAGTACGATTTTTTCTCCAAGATGCGGAACAGATTCCAGTGAAAATCTCTGACGGCTGAGATCCAAAATAAGAACAGGATCAATTACAATTTTTGATAAATACTTTTCGTGCCCCGTCCCCCTTAAAGGATTGTTATTTTCCTGTTTGATCAGTTCTTTAATGCTCGATTTGCCGTTTCCGACAACCATCGGCGGTTTTCTCCTGGCCGCCGCTACCAATTTGCCCCCAACAATAAGAAGCCTGTAGTTGTTTCCTTTAATGTGTTCTTCGATAATCACCTTTGTGCTGTAGCTCTGCGCCAGGCGAAAAGCTTTAACAATCTCACTTTCCTTCGTTAGATTGAGGGATACCCCTTTTCCTTGATTGCCCAGACATGGCTTTATAACCACACTGCTGTCAAATTGTCGGAATAGCTTCAGAATTTCCGCTTCCGAAGAAGCTATCTTTCCGCGCGGGACTGGTATAGCAGATTCGCTGAGTATTTGTCGGGCAAGCTGTTTGTCTCCTGCAATATCTGTCCCGATGCAACCCGTTTCACTCGTCATCGCTGCCTGTATTCTTTTTTGTAGACGGCCATATCCAAGCTGATAAAGATTTCCTTCTCCAAGCTTTTGATAAGGGATACCTCTGCCAAGACAAGCTTGAAGAATTGCTTGCGTGGAAGGCCCGGGCATATACACTGAACGAAGTTTTTTTAATTGAGCGACCAACGGCTCGGCGTTCGGCTCTTCCCCATAGCGTAGCCGGTTGAGAAGACCGGCTGCAGCATAAAGTGCCTCTATTGCTGCTTCCTTGCATTCATATTCATAGATCACCTCATATTCATCCATTTCTTCAACCAGAACACGCGTTTTGCCATAACGACCTTTTTCCCCGGCTAAAGTCAGCAATTCTATACTGACATGCTCTAGTACATGTCCGGGCAATGTCCCTTCTTCCAATCTTTCAACAAACCCCCCAGGTTTTCCACGGGAACAGGTATGACCTGCAAGTGAAGGCAACGCTTTTAACAATCTTTGATTGAAATCACCAAGCTCATGGGTCATTTTCCCCTGCCATTCGGAAATACTGACAATTCCGCGGATCACGGGCCTGTAACTGAAAAAGTTTGAGCCTTCAATTGCTTTTACCTGATGTATCATCATGAAGATGTAGCCTCCTGTTTCATTTCCTTTTTAGGCAGCACCGAATAATTCATACTGAGTCTATCAGCCTCACTCAGAAAGCTGATTCGTTCAGTAATATTAAATCTCCAGCCTTCACTCAAAACATGTATTTTGACCGGGGCAAGGGCCAGCGGCTTCCCATTATTTAAGTCATCCACATTACTGATCACTGCACATGAAGCATCAGCAATAAGTACCGTTCCACGCCCGATCACCCGAAAGTTTCCATCCTTCGTGATATGGACAGACGTATCTTCATCAATTCCGATTCCTAAGAAGTACGGATTTAAGGAGACAGCCGTCATAAGCCGTCCAATCCTTCCTCTTTGGGCAAAATGCTGGTCAATAATGGCACCCTTTAAAAGCCCTAACCCGGGGGCCATCTGTATTAAGTCTTCGCCGGGAGTATCTCCTTGCCCGCCGATGATCATCGTATCAGACATCACAGATGCTCCAGCACTGGTTCCTCCGATAATAACCCCTTGCTCATACAGATGCTGCAAGGCCATGCCCATTGCAGTCCCACCAATCATTGCTGTAATCCTGAGCTGGTCCCCTCCTGTAAAGAAAATACCGCTGGCTTGAATGATTTTTTCAATATTTTCTCCTACATTGGCATACGCTCTATCTTTAATGGCAATCACATCTACATTTGAGCAGCCAAACTTCATAAAAAGGTCTCTATAAGTGGTTCCCGCCTGTTCCCCGTCCTCTGAAGCTGCAGTGATCACACATATTCTGGCTCTTTTTTCTCCTGCTTCGCGGTAATAATATTTTAGAATTTTACAGTCTTTTTCCTTATCTTCTGCTCCGCCGATAACAAGCAGATTTCCCATAATATGCTCGGTCATAGCATCCCTCCGAGCTTAATTTGTGGAAATCTGCGTAAATTATTCCTAAAGTTGTTTTGTATTCATAGATTAATGCTCTACTTTGGGGTAACCTCTTCTGAGCTGTCCTCTTGTTTCAATCCCACCTACACCGTCTGCCCCCGTAACTGTATGTCGAATAATATCTTTGAGAGAAACGGTACGGTCAATTGGCGTATAGGCAATGCTTTCGACCAGAAACACAGGGTCTAAGGCATGAATTAGCATTCGTCTTGGCGAAGAGGCAAAATTTGCACCGGCTTCAATAATTGCTTCAAAATTAGACTGGCATCCGCCTGCAAACACAACCAACTGATCTTTATTCGGTTGAATTCGCCTTGCTTCTGTGACGGACTGCACAAAATAGCCCGAACTCCGGTAGCTGTCCAAACTTTTCAAATTGCTTTTTCCTTTAAGCAAAGAATCATGGCCTGTTAAAACCAGAATATCCGCCGGATAATCTCGTAAAGCCCCGGCAATCGCCTTGGGCTGTTCTGCTTCTGACTTGCAAATACCTTTGGCCTGAAGTCCCAATTGTCTATACGTTCTTAGACAATGATCCAAATATTCTCGATCTCCATCCAAATGAAGAATTTTGCCCGGTATTTCAAAGTATTCTTCTTCAACCTTGAATTTGCGGTCGTAGACAACCTTACGAAATTTTTTATAAACTTCCTGAGAATCGGCCAGCTGATAATGGACAGTTTGCTTATCATTCTTAAAAACAAGGTCATTGACATCGGAATCGGCGATTAGTCGGTAATTAAGCCCACCGAGCACTGCTGTTATTTTCTTGCGCTTTTTATTCAGGGCCAGTATTTTCAAAAATAAATCCTGGTTATAAGAAAGGCGGGCCACAATATCTCCTATTTTAAACATGTCTAACCCTCCTGCTCTCCGCAAACTCCTTTAAAAATGACTGCATCATATTTTCTGATTTACTTTATTTTATGACATAAAAAAATACCGGTTCCAAACCGGTATCCTTAGGATCAATTTCATTGCGTCTCCCAGATGGCTGCAATTTTCTGATAATCAAGTATTCCGACATCTTCAGCCCTGAGCCTCGGGTCTATTTCCGCAGCCTTGAGTATCTCCGCAGTTTGCTCTTTGGGTAAGGAGAGTCCGCTAGAAAGCGTATTCAGCAGCGTTTTCCTTCGCTGCGCAAAAGCCGCCCGCACAACCTTGAAAAAGATGTCTCTCTTTTCAAATGAAAATCCTGGATATGGCCGGATGTCCAGTCTTAGCACCGTAGATGTGACCTTCGGCTGCGGCCAAAAGGCCGAAGGTGGAACGTCGAACAGCCTCTTTACCTCGGCTGATAACTGAACGGCAATCGATAATATCCCATAATCCTTTCCCCCGGGCAGGGCACACATTCGGTCGGCAACTTCTTTCTGGACCATAACGGTCATGCCCAGCAGTGATTCCGCTTGATCGAGAAAATGCATCAGTAGCGGATTTGTGATGTAGTACGGGAGATTACCAATCAACCAGCCTTTTTCCTGTCCCCAAAGATTGGCTAGTTTAAGCTTTAGGGCATCCATATGCAACAGAACAAACGGGTAGGCGTTTAATTCTCTTTGGAGCAGTTCAACCTTTTCTTTATCAAGTTCTACCGCCCACAATCTGGGGAATTTTGGGGCAAGTATTCTCGTTAGAGCACCTGGTCCCGGTCCAATTTCAATCAATGGCAGATTATTTAAGGGCACACCCTCCCGAACGATTCTTTCGATAATGCTGTCATCAATTAAAAAATTCTGGCCTAAAGATTTTTTGGCCCGTATCCCATGGCGCATAACTCTGCGGATATAGGAGGCCGTATCTTCCCATCTTGCTTCCGTCACTTACTCCCCATTCCCTTCCATCTGCTTTACTGCCGAATAAAATTCGTCTTTGGTTATCCCAAAACGGTTGATGCGAAATAAAAATTGCTTGGCATTGGTATCCCCAATCCCCAAAATTTTCCCAAGCCGGGACCGTTTTGCAGCCGAACAGCTTTGCCCAACCAGGCCGCTTTGGCGTAAATCAGCCATTTCTACCGCATCCGCATCCGTATTCATCTTCTCAACAATTTTCACTCCGTCTTTGCTGTCCGTATTCGAAATCTTTACTTCAAGTATTTTGGAAAACGCTTTCCTGATCTCCTCGGAAGAAACGTTTTCCAGGCCGATGTCATGATCTTTCGGATTGCGGGCTACCTCGACGGAAAGATAAACATGCCTGGCCTTCGGGATCCGTTTATTGATCCGCTCCCGAATCTGTTCCCCAGCAAAATCAGGGTCCGTACAGACAATAACGCCGCGCCGCTCTGCCATCTCCGCAATATACTCCAGCTTTTGCTCCGTCAATCCAAACCCCTCCGTCCAGATGATGTCAACTTTGCCCAGGGCACGTCTGACCGCATGCGCATCGTTTTTTCCTTCGACCACGATCAGTGGCTCATAATCAAGATTTGTATTTATGTTGAAATTCATTTTATTCTCCTTTAGCTTGCATCGACAAAATCTGATCCATTTTTTTATCAATTGCCGCTATTTTTTCCAGGCTATTTTTATTACTCTCAATGGCAGATTCAATCTGCAGCACTTTGCGTCTGAGCTCGTTCAAGGCATTTTGAAGCATTGTATCCGAAGCCATAATATCTTTCCCTAGTTCTTTCGTTGCTTCGCGAAAGCGGTTAAAAAATGTTTCGCTTTGTTTTTCGATGTAAAGGGTCAGCAGCCTTCCGGGAAGCAAGGTGTTGGTCCGACCGTCCCCTCTGATCTTGTATGTACCTCCGGCCGTGCAGTACGGTTTTTCTTTACCGGAGGGAATCTCAATTCGGTAGATTGGTTTTCTGGCATAGTTTTCTATTATTATAGCGACTTCAACGGGCGGAACACAACTCTCAGCTTTACTTAAAATAAAGAGCCTTTCCTTGTCACCAACCGGACAGCCGATCATTCTACCTTTCTGCATGCTGTTTTTATCTTCAACCTCGCCGACGCCAACTAAAATGGTTCCTCCATTTTCAGAATTCGCAAATGCTACTAAATCTGTGGCTTGAATGCCTTTAACTGTCATTTTGAAATCCGCATCGAAACCTTCCTGTTTGACCAGTAGCTGTTTCGTTTTGCTGGAAATTGTCATATATAGATCTTTTTCCATAAAAACCTCATAATAGGATATTTTCCTATTCTATCATAACCAATCATTAAACAAAAAATCACTACAAAGGACCACGTCAGGAAGATAGAAAATAAAGGGAGGAACGTATCTTTTGTCCCCCCCTTTCTGCGGTATGTCTTAATGCAGTTGTATTCCTGCTGCGCAGGCTTTACTGTCTACAAGGTCCAAAATCCTGCTTAAAATCTGCTCGTATCTCTCTTCAACTGCTGAGAAATCCATATACGGGACATAATATTGCTCCAGAACATCGTGCTCCTGTTTGGCCTGATGAATACAGTTCATTCCACTGTGCGTAAGATGATCAAACAAATCCAGGTCACTGTTTAGTTCCTGTGTCAGTGATGAGGAAAGCTCCGTATGGATATGCCTGTTCAGGTTAACGGACTCTTGATGATTGTTTCGGAAATATTCGCTTGACGTCAGAGCAACCTGCAGTTCTTTAATTACGATCGTTCCAATTTTGGAAGGGATTAGCGGTAAGTGATAAATTTCTACATCAAAACCTTTTTCCATGGCCTTAGCAGCGACTTTCTCCATAAAAACGGATTTTCCTGTGCCCATTTTGCCTTCCAGATAAACAATTTCCCGGATTCCCTGCAGAATGGAATCTGTAAAATCAACAAAACCTTCCGGTGTATACGCACAGGAAAACAGATGTCTAGCCACGCCGATCCTACCGGAACTCTCCTCCATGTACACACCCTCAAATATTTTCTTTGCCAAACGCGATGTTTCCATATTCAATGCAGAAAAATCCATAGACTTCCTGGTTATGGCCATTATATTCTCTGCGACTGCTCTGGCTGCCCTTAACAAACAATAAGCCCTGGCAAATAGACGACTGACTTCATTCGTTGACGCGATTATATGTTTTACATTGTGCTGCATGGCATCCGTATCCCAAAATTCTCCCAGATTAATGATTTCATCCAGACCTCCAGGATACTTTGGATCCACAATATGCGGTGCAGTTCCATCAACCATCACAATCCCGGCATCTAAAACCGCTATCCCGTCTAGGGAATGATGATCGGAAGAGCAGTGGTGGAATTCCACATCATAACCCATTTCTATCATTCTGTTCCCAATTTTTTTCATCAACGTTGATTTTCCAACACCTGGTCCCCCTTTGATCACAAAAATCCGTTTTGAACCTTTTTCTAGCAAAAACGAATAGTACGAAAAGAATCCCTCTGAGGTATTTCCGCCCGGAAATACATGTTTCATGTTTCCTTTCATTTTACCGACACTCCTCATGAATAATATGTTCACGCTTCATTTTATTGCCTGTTGCTTGGAAAGGTTCAATTGATGGTTCAGGGCAGTCAAGGAAAAAAAAAATTGACAAATCTCACTGATTTATTTCTCTTACTAATAAGGATTGTTGTTTCTTCGACTATTTTCATGCAGATATGCATGTTAATTACCACTAAAATCATTCAGCTGCTTGTTGCATTATTCTAGTTTCCGCCTTATAATCAAAATGTCTTTGAACGTTTGTCTGGGCAGGCATCTGTGATCTGCTGAGGGAGGGGAGATTTTTGCATGGATTTGCGCCGGGTATTTGACTGTATGATTTCCGTTTCGGAGTTAGGCCGTGGACAAGCTTCAAAAGTTATTCAGGCCGTTGAAGATGAAGGCAATCCCTATATCATCGTCAAAAATAATAAACCCCAGGCTGTCATTATCTCCATCCATGAGTATTCGGAACTAATGCGCATCCGAGATATGGTCGCCTCTGGTCAGAATATCAGTCCTCCGCTCTATTCGCCCCATTTTGAGGATAATTATGCCTCCCTGAAAACAAATGTTCTTTCTAATGATGAAATTAATATTTTCCTTGAAAGTGAAGGCCTCGAAGGTCTGAATCTTGAAAGCGAATCAAATGACTAAATGACGAACCAATACATTGATTCCTAAATTGAACAGTTATATAAATGATAACAGTTCGGCAATCATCCAGATATTTTCATAAAAATAGCTTGGATTTTGCTTGAACTGTTTTCTTTATTCATACTATAATGAATCTTATATCACCGAAAATACCAATAGCCTTTACGGTATTTTATAAATGCAGATCTAAGATTTGAGAGGATGGGGACAATGAAAAAGCTTCTGACAGGCAACGAAGCAATTGCAAGAGGTGCCTGGGAAGCCGGAGTTGTAGTATGCACGGCTTATCCAGGAACCCCCAGTACGGAAATTACAGAAAATGCAGCAAAATATGATGAGATGTATGCGGAATGGTCCCCGAACGAAAAAGTAGCGCTCGAAGTTGGTTTGGGTGCTTCGATCGCCGGCGGAAGAGCGCTTGTCTCTATGAAACATGTTGGGGTAAACGTAGCAGCAGATCCCTTGTTTACACTTTCCTATACCGGTGTTAACGCTGGACTTGTACTTGTATCTGCTGACGATCCGGGCATGCATAGTTCTCAAAATGAACAGGATAACCGTCATTTTGGAAGAGCAGCAAAAATTCCTGTACTAGAGCCGGCCGATAGCCAGGAAGCCAAAGATTTTACCAAATTGGCTTTTGATATCAGCGAGATGTTTGATACGCCAGTCATGCTCAGAACGACAACACGGGTAGCACATTCCCAGTCCTTGGTCGAACTTGCTGACCGTGAGGAGAAAGAAACTAAGGAATATCAGAAAAATCCTTCCAAATATGTGATGATTCCCGCAAATGCCCGTCACCGCCATGTAGTTGTTGAGGATAGGTTAATAAAACTGAAAGACTACGCTGAAAGTACCGATTTAAACCGCGTGGAATGGAACGATACAAAGATGGGGGTTATTACCAGTGGCGTAACCTACCAGTATGTCAAAGAAGCTTTGCCGGAAGTTTCAATCTTAAAACTTGGCATGACCTTCCCACTGCCCCGAAAAATGATCATAGACTTTGCGGACAAAGTAGATCAGTTATATATTGTCGAAGAATTGGAACCTTTTATCGAAGAGTATGTAACATCCTGGGGTCTTGATGTTCATGGCAAGGATACTTTTCCGCTGATCGGAGAATTATTACCGGAAACGATTGCCTCCAAAATGGTCCAGACGTTTGGAGACTGTTCTCCGCGCGAGACGACTGAGCCAAATCAACTGCAATATGAAGTTCCTCCGCGTCCTCCTGTCCTATGTCCCGGCTGCCCGCACAGAGGTCTTTTCTATGTACTTAATAAACTTAAAGTCACTGTCGCCGGTGATATCGGTTGTTATACACTCGGCTGCCTTGCTCCGCTTAAAGCCATTGACACAACTATTTGTATGGGCGCGAGCATCGGTACTGCTATTGGTATGGAGAAAGCCAAAGGTAAAGATTTTGCACGCAATCTGGTCGCTGTGATTGGAGATTCAACTTTCATTCATTCTGGGATCACTGCACTTGTTGACGTCGTCTACAATAAGGCAACGACAACGACCATTATCCTGGATAACCGCATCACGGCAATGACCGGGCACCAACATAACCCGACGACCGGGTTTACAGTTAAAGGAGAACCTACCAAAGAAATTGATCTCATCCTTCTAGCCAAGGCCGTCGGCGTAGAAAGGGTACAGGTAGTTGACCCGTTTGAGCTCGATGAGCTGGAGAAAATTGTCAGGGAAGAACTGGCTGCCGAAGAGCCTTCAGTCATAATCACCCAACGGAATTGCGCCCTGATCGATAAAAGCAGGAATAGCCCTTATATCGTATCCGCGGCGGCTTGTACCGGCTGTCTACGCTGCCTTAAGTTAGGCTGTCCCTGTATTGCCAAAGAAGGGAAAAAAGTCAGGATTAACCTTGCCCAGTGTGTAGGCTGCGGGTTATGCGCAACCGTCTGTCCCAGCGAAGCAATCAGGAAAGAAGGTGGCGCCAATGACTGATATCACGAATATTCTCATTGTTGGAGTAGGCGGACAAGGAACAATCCTTGCGAGTAGAGTACTTGCAGGCGCGGTTCAAATGACTGGCCAGGACGTTAAGGTCTCGGAGATTCACGGGATGGCGCAGCGGGGTGGAAGTGTGGTTACCCAGGTCAGATACGGCAAAGAAGTCGCCTCCCCGATCATTCCTGAAGGTGAAGCGGATATTATACTCGCTTTTGAGAAGCTGGAGGCTCTCCGCTGGCTGCCCTATCTGAAAAAGGATGGCAGCATCTTAATCAATGACCAAAGGATCGATCCTATGCCAGTCGTCGTAGGAACGGCGCAATATCCTTCCGATGTTCTGGATATTATAAAAAAAGAACGCAAAGAAGTCTTCATCATTAATGGTCTTGGGAAAGCCGTCGAAGCCGGCAACGGCAAAGCGGTAAACGTAGTTCTGCTGGGACTGCTCGCCAGATATTTGAAAATAGACAAGCAGACGTGGCTTGATGTTATCCGGGAAACGGTCCCTTCCAAACTGCTTGAGGTCAATTTGAAAGCTTTCGAAGCGGGCTGGAACAGTTTTGACCGCTGAGTCATATCTCTGTACAAATGATCGATATGATACTGTTAATAGTCATTATGCTATTGGCAGTATTTTTTTTGCTTAGGGTTTACGTTATATTCCCTAACCGCTCTTCGGCTACTGCGATTCTTACACGGAGGAAGAAGAGCGCAGCAACCTTCCGAACATATGTTTGCTTTATGTATCATTCTGTGCTAGAATTAATTTGGGTGATGTGCATGGGTACTCTAGAAAAGCTTGCAGTCCTCGCTGATGGAGCCAAGTATGATGTTTCTTGTGCGTCAAGCGGGGTAAACAAGCATAATCAAGGCGGTATCGGCAACTCCAAATCATTTGGTATCTGCCATACCTGGTCTGCCGATGGCCGTTGTGTTTCGCTTTTAAAGATTCTCCTGACCAACTACTGTATCTATAACTGCAATTACTGCGTCAACCGCAATCAGAATGATATCCCGCGCGCCAGTTTCACGCCAAGGGAAGTCGCCGACCTGACAATTCAATTCTACAGGCGGAATTATATTGAAGGTCTTTTTTTAAGCTCGGGGATTGAGCACAGTCCAAATCATACCATGGAAAGGATTTATCAGGTTCTTGATATTCTGAGACATGAATATCACTTTTACGGATATATTCACGTCAAAGTGATTCCAGGCGCCGATACGGCACTGGTTAACAAGACAGGATTGCTCGCCGATAGGATGAGCATCAATATTGAACAACCTACAGAGCAGAGTCTTAAACTCTTGGCACCTCAAAAGACACTGCCCGTCTTATTTGCGCCGATGAATCAAATTCATCATCAGATAACGCAAAACGCTTCCGAAAGAAAGATTTTCCGGCACGTCCAAAAATTTGTTCCGGCAGGACAGTCGACCCAGATGATTGTCGGGGCGAGCAAAGACAGCGATCTTTCTATTATTAAAGCCACAGAAACCCTTTATAACCGTTTTCAATTGAAAAGAGTCTATTACTCGGCTTATGTTCCTGTTAATGAGGGCCCAAATCTTCCTGCCCTTTCCACTTCTCCGCCTTTGCTTAGAGAACACCGACTCTATCAGGCGGACTGGTTGCTGAGATTTTACAGCTTTAAAGCGGATGAAATTGTCAATGAACAAAGTCCGTTTTTGGATACCGATCTTGATCCCAAAATTTCCTGGGCGCTTCGAAACATGCAGTTATTTCCTCTGGAAATCAACCAGGCCTCCTATGAAGAGCTGCTTCGAATTCCTGGGGTAGGCGTCAATTCCGCCCAGAGAATCATTCGGCAGCGCAGATTAGGTAATATTTGTTATGATCATCTCAAAAAAATGGGTGTGGTTCTTAAGCGCGCTAAATATTTTATCACGTGTCAGGGCTGTTATTACGGGGGCATCCCTGTAGAAAGCGCCTTGGTTCGCCAGGCTCTGGCACCTGTGGCCAAACCCGTTCAGCTATGTTTGTTCTGATTCATTCTCTAAACAATAGGATATTTTAGGGTTGACAAGGTACTAGGAATCTTCCGAAGAATGAGGGACTGTTGAAAATGGATTATCTATATGACGGAAGCTTCGACGGTTTGCTGACTTCAATATATTACAGCTATTATGAACAAAAAGCCCAGGGAATCTATCCTGAGGCTTCGTATCAGTTCAATATGTTCACTCCATCTACAATTATCCGAAGTGATCCTGTGCTTGCCGCTAGGGTTTATGATGCAATAGACAAAAAAATTTCTGTTTACTCCTTAATGCAGATCTATTATGTATACCTCTCGAATAATACCGCTAAAGAGAACTTCATCTTAAAATACCTTCAGCTTGGCTTTCAATTAGGTCCGAAAATTGACAGCGTTCATTCTCATCCTAAGGTATTGCCGATCCGGCAAACAGCCAAGAAAGTATCTTTTGAAGCAGAGCGCTTTTTGGGGCTGCTTCGCTTTACGGATACCGGCAGTTATCTTTATGCGGTTCTGGAGCCGGATCATAATATATCAGTTCTCCTGGCCGACCATTTTGCCGACAGGCTAGCAGGTGAACGTTTCATTATTCATGACAAAAAAAGAAATCTTGCGATCATCTGCAATCAAAAAGAATGGTACCTTTCGGATTTTTCCGGGAAAGCAGCTATTCCTGATTCAGAGACAGAACAATTCTATCAGGAGCTCTGGGCTAAATATTTTACCCGCATCAGCATTGAAAACCGCAAAAATAAAAAGCTCCAATCTCATTTTGTCCCCCAGCGCTATCGGCATAATCTGGTGGAATTCCGGAAATCAGAACTATTTTAAGTCTCATCAATTCATCAAATCATTGTAATGTTCTTTCAACCAATTTTTCCACTTTCTATAGTCCGGCAGATAATGTTCTACAAACGACCAGAATTCCTTGGAATGATTCATGTACTTTAGATGAGCCAATTCATGAATAATCACATAAGCCGCAACCTGGTTTGGTGCCATGATAATGCGCCAATTTAAGTTAATGTATCCTTTGCTTGAGCAGCTTCCCCATTTTGTTTTTTGATCCTTAATTCTAAGTTTTTGGTAGGTAATATCCAGCTGTCTGGCATAATATTCGACCTGTTCAGGAAGAAGCTTTTGGGCCTGCCGGATATACCATTCTTCCAATATCTTTTTGGTTGACTGACTTTTCTTCTCTTTTAATAATCCCGGTGGGACGGTTACAACGATCCTGCTTCCAATAAACGATGCTGATCCGGGTCCGGCCTTTTCTTCGATCAGTAGAGGATAATGCCTCCCCCTGTACAGTAGTTTTTCACCTGAAACATATTCCTTCGCAGCAGTTTTCCCTTCTGCTGGATTTTGCTTTTCGATGTGCTTCAATATCAGTTCTTTATTGCTTTCCAGATATCGTCTAGCCTGGGTGAAAGTAATTTCGGCAGGAACAGAAACCTTTAACTTCTGATGTTTGATGGTAACAATCAGTCTTTTTGCTTTGCTGCTTTTTCGAAGCTCATATTCAATTTGCCTTTTGCCTATACTAAGGTATTCCATTTTGCCTTCCACTTTACTCCCGAAAATAATGATATTGCCCTGTGCAAAAAATCAAGCAAGACTATTTTACTACGACTGAGGGGAAAAAAGAAACCTATACGCCAATAAATATTATCTGAATATATCTTTTATTTGTATTTCCGTTCATAATCTCGTCATACCGTCCGATAGGTCGCCTGGCTGACTGCCACTTTCCATCCGCTCAGGCATTGCTGACGCTCAGATTCGGTGATGTTCGAAGCAAAAATAAGGCGCTCTTTACTGAGGCCTTTCAGCTCTTCCTTGTCCTTCCAGTATCCGGCTGCCAAACCTGCCAGGTATGCTGCTCCCAAAGCCGTAACCTCGCAAATTTCTGACCGTTCAACCGGGATCCCGCTGAGATCCGCCTGAAACTGCAGCAGGAAATTATTATCAGCTGCACCGCCGTCTACTTTCAAGGCCTTAAGAGGGATATCGGTATCCTTAGCCATTGCCGTAAGAACATCATTTGTCTGATAAGCAATGCTCTCCAGCGCGGCTCTTACAAGGTGAAAACGGTTTGTGCCCCGAGTAAGTCCGGTCACTATACCACGGGCATGCATATCCCAGTACGGTGCACCGAGTCCGACGAAGGCTGGAACAATATAGACGCCATTCGTATCTTTGACCTGAGTTGCATAATATTCGCTTTCAGCAGAAGTTTTCAGCAATCCAAGTTCATCACGAAGCCACTGAATGACTGCTCCGCCAATAAATACACTGCCCTCCAGCGCGTATTCCACCTCGTTATCAATTCCCCAGGCAATTGTCGTAAGCAGTTTATTTTGAGACCGGATTATATTTCTACCAGTATGCATCAGGATAAAACAACCTGTACCGTAGGTATTTTTGACCATTCCTTCTGTAAAGCAGGCCTGCCCAAAAAGTGCAGCTTGCTGATCACCAGCTATGCCCGCTATCGGTATTTCAGCGCCAAATATTGAAGAATCTGTTACACCGTAGCAGCGGCTGCTCGGACAGACTTCCGGCAGTAGTCGTCTGGGTATGTTCAGATAAGATAATATTTTATCATCCCACGCTAGTTCCCTGATATTATAGAGCATGGTCCGGGAGGCATTACTGTAATCCGTAATATGCAGCCGGCCCTTGGTAAGGTTCCAGACGAGCCAGCTATCTATTGTGCCAAAAAGCAAATCCCCATTTTCAGCCATCGTCTGGCCATCCGGAATATGATCAAGGATCCAGCGGATTTTTGTTCCGGAAAAATAAGCGTCCGCAACAAGGCCAGTCACATCTGATATATACTCGTTTAAAGTACTGTTCAGTATCTGCTCGCAAAGTTCCGTCGTTCTACGGCATTGCCAGACAATCGCATGATAGACAGGTTTGCCGGTGAAACGGTTCCAAACCACAGTTGTCTCCCTTTGATTTGCTATCCCTAGCCCAACAATATCATCCGGATCTATGTTCGTCTGATCCAGCACCTCTCTGATAGCAGCCAGCTGGGTGTCCCAGACTTCTAAAGGATCATGTTCAACCCACCCCGGGAACGGATAGATCTGGGTAAACTCTTTTTGGACTTTGCCTACAATCATTCCTTCATGGTTATAAACGACAGCCCGTGAGCTTGTTGTCCCCTGATCGAGCGCAATAATATATTTTTGGACCATTTGTGTTCCTCCATTAACCAGTTCATTAATGAGCCAAAGCCCGAATACTTTCCGCAAATAATTTTATTATACTATAATTAATGAGAAAACAGGCCAAAATAGTTCCAATCAGTGCCCGATTAAGCTGAATAGATGAACACGGCAACCAGAATTATCTGAGGAAAGAAGTGTTAGGCTATGCAAAATTGGCAGGAAAAAGCAGCCATACTTGTTGATAAGTATGTAGCTCCTCAAGGAGTTCATGACAAACGCATCCTGAACGCCATTAAAAAAATCCCCAGACATTTGTTCATTCCTGAAGATTTATGGCCCTACAGTTATAATGATGAACCGCTTCCGATTGGAGAGAAGCAGACAATCTCCCAGCCCTTTATTGTCGCTAAAATGACCGAACTATTGGCTTTGGAACCTGGCGACAAAGTCCTTGAAATAGGTACGGGTTCCGGATATCAGTCTGCTTTGCTTGCCCAGATGGGTATGGCCGTGACAACCATCGAAAGAATCGAAGCGCTCGCCCTTAAAGTTCGAATATTATTTGAACAGCTGAACTATCCGATCTGCAGTATTATTGCTGACGGCCGAAATGGCTATGAACCGAATGCACCGTACCGGGGACTCATTGTAACGGCAGCAGCACCAGTCATTGAACATTCCTGGCTTGAACAACTCGATGTCGGAGGGAAAATCGTTGTCCCGCTTGAGGCTGATGAAGGGCTAGCCTGTCAGCGTTTACTGGTTAGACAAAAGACCAGTACAAATCCCGAAGGCTATATTGACAACTGGGATGACTACTGCCGCTTTGTACCACTGCTCTCTGGGACAGAATAGCAGCGGGGACAAAGGATACTCTTCCCACCGGTCTATTTTCCGTACTTAAGCAGCCTCTTAGTGGCAAATTCTATCCATTTGCTGTCCGGCTGTCCATAATTGCTGTAAGGATGAATAGCGATCCCTCCTCTGGGACTAAATTCTCCTATAACCTCGATGTATCTGGGTTCAAGCAGTCGGATCAGGTCCTTCATGATGATATTAACGACATCTTCGTGGAAATCTCCATGGTTTCGGAAACTAAAAAGATATAGCTTCAACGATTTGCTTTC
Source organism: Dehalobacter sp. MCB1 (assembly GCF_003590275.1). Taxonomy (NCBI): domain Bacteria; kingdom Bacillati; phylum Bacillota; class Clostridia; order Eubacteriales; family Desulfitobacteriaceae; genus Dehalobacter; species Dehalobacter sp. MCB1. The sequence continues at coordinate 54,202 of NZ_LXPC01000011.1, forward strand.
TACTAATTTTTGATCCGGAATGTAATTGATGATCATCGTTCCAAAATCCGGCTGGCCGGTAATCGGACACAAGCTGGTAAATTCAGGGCAATTTAAACGGACAAAATAGTCATTATCGGGATGCTTGTTAGCAAAGCTCTCCAGTATGGCCGGATCATAGTCAAAAACATAGTACGTTTGTCCCGATCCTAGAAGTGACAGACCCTCAGTTTCCTTGTTTTTCATTTCCGGTAACCTCCCAGCGGTTCTTAATCATAAACAGAATGCTTATTCCAAGCACTTGCATCAGACTCTTAACAGCAAACTGTCCGAGTACTGCATTCGGCACAAAATCCCAGGTCAGGATGCCTGAAATAAGCGGGGACAGACCAATTAATATAAAAACTACACTATCAAGAAAACTGCTGACAATCCCGCTCGCAAACACTTTGCGCAGGAAAGATCCTTTAAGCCTTGTATAAATTTCCGTATCTGCCGACTCCGAGATCAAAAAGGAAATGGCTGAAGCTATAGTAATGGTTAAAGTATCTCCGAGAAATTTGGAGGAAACAGCCGATAGGACAAGAGCCGTGATAATCGCCAGATAAGCAGTTTTTCGCCCATACTTGCGCTGGATAATATCCCTAAGTACCAGTGTCACCCCGATAAGCCAACTTCCGTAAGGAATTAAAAACGGTCCTACCTGCAAAGGTACCAGCGCTGCAGTAATAATATTCGCAATAATGATGGCAGCTAAATAAAGAATAAGCAACATTATTTTTCTCCTAATAATAAATAATGATACGAAGGTTTGCCACCGCTTGCCGTCCATGGATGTTAAAAATAAAAAGGGCATGTAACTGCCCTAAAACTACCAGACGATAGGTTCCCTAGTTTTGTTTAGAGACAGGATGGATGACGAACTGTCTTATTAAGTTATGGTTTAATCAATGTCGGTAAATGGCGAGGATGCAAATAGCTTGCAGCTGTCTCCTCGATAATAAGTAATTCCCATCCCGATTGGCTTATCCTGTGAATTAAATAATCTTTGCTCAACAACCAGAAGTGGGAGAGCATTGTACAGGGATAAGTATTTTGATATTTGTTCATCAGGGGTTTGAGCAGAAATTGTTAATTCTTTCTTAATCGCAAATAGAGAAGTATATCGAGAAACAATTTCCGGGAAAGTTCTGTATTTGATTTCTTTTTCAACGATAGGCATTCCCTTGTAGTAAATCAGGTATTTTTCATCATACGCAACTGCTTCTCCATTGCTGTAATGAATCCGTTTGACCATAATTATTTTTTTATTTCGGGGTATATTCAGACTGTCAATGAGTTTTGGTGTCGGCAGGATAATTTTAACCTCAATCAGCTTGGTCGTATCGATGGTGCTAATCAGATTCGCCATCTCGTTGTAATATAGAATGTATTTTTTGGAATCCGGCTCGTTCACAAAGCTTCCCTTGCCAGGGATAGAGGTAATATATCCTTCATTCACTAAGATTGCCAGACCCTTGCGGACCGTCATCCGGCTCACGCCATAGGTCTCGCACAATGAATTTTCTGAAGGAATCGCATCTCCTGGCTTCAAAACGCCCTCTTTAATTTTTTTCTTTATCTCTTCAATGATATGTTGATAGATTGGTAATTCCATCTTCTTACTCCTCGGCAATTATTTAGCTATCCTATATTATACATAAGAACAGATTAATAAATCCATCAATATTTTTTAAGCCTTATATTACTTTCTTCAGAAACCTGTATTCTGCAGATATTCCTGTTGAAAAGCAGGATTTGCCGCAAGGTCAAAATGGGTTACCTTTGCTAATAATATCAAAGTATTTATCCGTATATTTCTGGACAGTAGGAAATTCGATGCTCCGGCTCCTGCCGCATTGCCGATGGACCGGATGGGTGCATTCGGAAAATTGGGGAACAAACCGAGTATCCGAGCACTTGAAGCGTCAATATAGTTGCCGAAGGCCCCCGCAATCAGAATTTCCTCGAGATCTTCTCCTTTCAGCCCATATTCTTTCATTAATAGCATACATCCTGTATAAATGGCGCTTTTGGCTAGCTGTACAGCACGAATATCCTTTTGGCTGATGTAAATTCGGTCGTTATCATCGTGCCCCTCATCCATCAGGTAGAAGACGCTGACACCGTCAATTTTTGCCAGATAATCAGCAAATCTTTGATTTTCCGGCCGGCAAACTTTTAAATATTTGTCGGGAGGCAGCAGTCTGCCTTCTTTACTGATCAGCTCGGCTTTCAACATTTCAGCAACCGCATCAACGATACCGGAGCCACAAATCCCTTTGGGCTGTTCTCCGCCAATTACTTTTAATTTAATTTTACCTTCCGACAGTTTTACCCGTTCGATGGCTCCGTTTGTTCCACGCATTCCAAAGCGGATCGTTGCTCCTTCGAGGGCTGGTCCAGCAGCAGTTGAAGTGGCTAGCCACTTCTTCTCGTTCCCCAATAAAATTTCACCGTTTGTTCCAAGGTCAATAATCAACCTGTTCCCCTGACGTTCCCCTTCAGGCAAAGCTAGCAGGACAGCCAAAGTATCCGCTCCGACAAAGCCCCCGATCAAAGGTAAAAAATCAATAACAGCATTGGGATGAATGTTAAGGTTCAACTCCCGTGCCGCTGTTAACACTTCATTTAAAATCGTATTGGTGTAAGGCGTCCTGCCAAGAGATCCAGGATGTAAGCCTAAAAAGAGGTGCTGCATGGCACTGTTGCCGCAAATCACCATTGTATAGATATTTTCGGCGCTGATCCGGTTTTGCTGTATCGCTTCCAGAATCAGGGTGTTAATGGTCTCTACCACTTTACGCTGAAGAATTTTTAGCCCTTCAGGATTATTTATCGCCACCATAATGCGGGATATAACATCCGCACCTTCCGTAATCTGACCGTTTAAGGCAGAATATACCCCTACTTTTTTGCCGCTATTAAGGTCATATAAGTAAGCCACAACAGAGGTACTCCCAAGGTCAACGGCAAATCCATAATTGCTGGCTGAGGTGTCGCCCTGCTCAATATCAAGCAGCTGTTCGTCTCTTAAGACCAAAGTAATGCCTGTCATTTCCTGCTTCTGCATCAGCAGTGATAATTTTTGCAGAAGGCATAAGGCTGGCGTATTAATCCGAAATGGAACCGTGGCTTGAATATGTTCCCAGTCCCCGTAATAGAACGGTGTTTTTAAAAACTTCTTATCGATAAAGATCTTTTTAACTGGCGGATCAATATTTAGCTCTGTTTCAATACGATCCGTTAAAATTGAGGCTTCATGTTTATAGTCTTCATATTTAAGATAAACGATCAAGCCGTCGCTTACTGGTTCCTGACACGCCAATACTTCCTGCCGTATGCCGTCCCTTTCTATTTCAATTGTGCATTTTTTACATGTACCTTTTCCTCCGCATACAAGATCAAGCGGATATCCAAGACCTGAACAGGCAACAGCAACCGTATCATTCTCCTGGCATAAGATTTCTTTATTCTGGTTTGGAAATAGAACTTTTTTCATCATATTGTTTTCCTTTCTGTTATAATGAAACCTGCCATTTTCAGCGAAGGACAACCGTCTTTTTCCAAAAAATCATTCTAACATATCATATTATAAAACGTAACTTTCCTTAATTACAAGTCGATGGTTCAGGCTATTGTCGAAATAGAAATTATTTTCTAAAAAATCTCTTATTTTTTGTCTTTTGAATATATTGACTATTGAAAATTTGGGTGATATATTAAAGTAAGCAAAACCCCTGTATATACAATAGTATACATTGTTTGGACGCAATTATCTCTTTTTATTTTCTTTATTTTTATTTTCATGTTAGATTTTCGAGAATAATTGGAAAGGGGGATACTTATGGAGAACACTTTTCGTAAAGCAATACAGGACAACAATGAGTTTATTGTAACATGGGAACTCGTACCCGGCCGCGGCTCTAAAGAAGTTTCTCAGGAAAAAGCGCTTCAATTGGCGGAACAAGCTGCTAAAGGGAAAAAGGTCCATGCTGTTAGTCTGACTGACAACCCGGGTGGAAGTGTCGGCATTAATCCTGAGGGCATTGGCAGGGAAATCAAAAGTTTAGGCATCGATGCAATTATTCACGTTGCCTGCAAGGACAAAAACCGCACGCAACTGGAAAGCCAGCTTTTTTCCCTGGAACGTTCGGGGCTCCATAACTTACTGGTACTGACTGGCGACTATGATCCAGGTAATTTCTTCGGACGGCCCAAACCGGTTTTTGACCTTGATTCCACTCAGCTCTTGGCCTTTATCACCAAGATGAATGGCGGGTTGGAACTTCCCACAGTTAGAGGTATCCATAAACTTCAGCCAACCCATCTGTTTGCGGGTGCTGCTGTTTCACCTTTTAAAGCCACCGAAGCCGAGCAGATGCTCCAGTACACCAAGCTCAAAAAGAAGATCGAGAATGGTGCTAAGTTCATTATACCCCAAGTTGGCTACGATGTCAGAAAGTACCACGAACTCTATCAATTTGTGAAGCACAATAACCTGCCCGGGTGTCTAATGGGAAATATTTACCTGCTGACTTATGGCGCTGCCAAAGCAATGAGTATGAATAAAGTCCCCGGATGTATTGTTACGGACAAGCTTGTTGCTGAACTGGAACAGGAAAAACAAAGCAGTGACAAGGGTGTTGCCGCCATGCTCGATAGGGCAGCGAAACTCTTTGCTATCCTGAAAGGTATGGGCTACAAAGGCGTTCATCTCGGCGGGCATAATACGACGTATGAACAAGTTGAATATATTATTGACCGTGGAAACGAATTGACCGCCAACTGGCAGGATTATATTCGGGAGTTTGACTATCCTCAAAAAAACGGTTTCTATGTTTACGCCAAAGATGAAAAGACCGGATTGAATACTGATCAAAAATCCAACGACTACAACAATTATGAGAAGAGCTTTGATTTGAATTATAAGATGTCTAGAGTTGTTCACAAGATGATGTTTGAACCCAACAAAGGAATGTTTGGCTTTATGCGCGGATTTTGTCATGCCATAAAGGACTCTGCGCTGGAAAAACCTTTCCACGGCATTGAGCATCTCGCCAAATCCTGCATGTACAATTGCCAGGACTGCGGTGACTGTGCGCTGATCGATGTAGCCTATGTCTGTCCAATGGGTAACTGTCCCAAGAACCAACGGAACGGCCCATGTGAAGGAAGCTACAACGGCTGGTGTGAAGTTTATCCGGACAAGCAAAAGTGCATTTGGGTCAAAGCCTATTACCGCTTAAAAGACTATTCTGAGGAAGAAAAGCTGAATTCCTATCATGTGAGCCCTTACAATTGGGAAAAACAGCATACTTCAGGCTGGATAAACTTTTTTGAAGGCCAGGACCACTCTGCAGAAAGACTTGGCATTAGACCTAGAACAAAGTCCAAAGAAAAAGAATAAAGTGCTTTAGTTTAAAGGCATTTGGTCTTTGTAACCATCCTTTAAACCTTATGACCTTTTAAATCAGTCCAAATACACTTATAATAGGGGTAGGAGAATGGAAAAAATGTTTAAAACTCCTTCAGAGATTACTGAGGGATTTGTAGAATATGGAAAGAATAAAACGAATTCTTCTATATTGAAATTGCTGCTGTTGGCAATACTAGCGGGAGCCTTTATTGCCTTCGCGGCGGAAGGCTCTAATACTGCCATTCACACCATCACTTCTGTTGGCTTAGGCAAAGCACTTGCTGGTGCCTTATTTGCCACAGGACTGATGATGGTGGTTATCACCGGAGCTGAATTATTCACCGGAAACACCCTGATTGTGGTATCTTGTATGGAAAAGGAATCAAGATGGCTAAAAATGCTGCGGAATTGGACGATTGTCTATATCGGGAACTTTATTGGTTCCATGCTTGTCGTCTTGTTTATCCTTTACTCCGGCCAGTTTGACTTTTCCTCAGGTCTACTCGGAGGGTTTACAATCAAAGTTGCCGCATATAAGACGGGCCTGACTTTCCCGAAAGCTTTCTTCATGGGAATCTTGTGTAACTGGCTGGTTTGTATGGCTGTTTGGATGGCGAATGCCGCCAAGGATATTACCGGTAAACTTCTTGCTATCTTTTTTCCGATCTGGCTGTTTATTACTTCTGGTTTTGAACACTGTGTTGCCAATATGTATTACATTCCTGCCGGCATTCTTGCCAAAGCCAACCCGACCTGGGTGGCCCAGGCTGCAACGCTCGGTGTAACACCTGAAAAACTTGCTCACCTTAACTGGGAAACGTTTGTCGTGAATAACCTTATTCCTGTTACCCTCGGAAATATCGTTGGCGGAAGCATATTTGTCGGACTTATTTACTGGCTGAGCTTCATGTACAAAAAGAAGTCCACTACTGTTTTGGATGTAGACCATCTTGTTCAGAAAAAATTTGATAGTGCTTACGTAAAATCTAAATAAAGTTAAGCAAAATGTCCATAATTAAAAAAGGGGGAAAACCAATGGCTTTCAAAAGTGATATTGAAATCGCCCAGGAATCAACCATGCTGCCTGTATTAGATGTAGCAAAAGAACTCGGAATCCCCGAGGATTATCTGGAATCCTATGGCAAATACAAAGCCAAGGTCGACTACAACTTATTAAATCAAAAAGCGGACACACCGAATGGCAAACTGATTCTTGTTACTGCCATCAACCCGACTCCTGCCGGAGAAGGTAAAACTACGACATCCGTCGGCTTAGGAGATGCTCTCCATTATCTCGGCAAAAAAACTGTCATTGCACTACGCGAACCATCCTTAGGCCCTGTATTCGGTGTCAAAGGTGGCGCCGCTGGCGGCGGTTATGCTCAGGTCGTACCAATGGAAGATATCAACCTTCACTTCACAGGTGATTTTCATGCCATCGGTGCTGCCAACAACCTGATTGCAGCGATGCTCGACAACCATATCCAACAAGGCAACGCGCTGGATATCGATGTCCGTAGAATTACTTGGAAAAGATGCATGGACATGAATGACCGCCAGCTCCGCTCCATTGTCAACGGACTTGGCGGCAAAGCCAATGGCACTCCGAGAGAAGACGGCTTTGACATTACGGTTGCTTCTGAAATCATGGCGATCATGTGCCTATCCAGCGATATTGACGACTTCAAAGCAAGAGTTGAGAGAATCATTGTCGCCTACAACAGAAGCGGTGAACCCGTAACTGCCGGTCAACTGAAGTGTCAAGGTGCTGTTGGTGCCCTGATGAAAGATGCTTTAAAACCGAACCTTGTACAAACTCTTGAACATACGCCAGCTTTCATTCACGGCGGACCGTTTGCGAACATTGCTCACGGCTGCAACAGTGTTATGGCGACCAAGATGGCTTTAAAACTTGGCGACTATGTTGTAACCGAAGCTGGATTCGGTGCTGACCTCGGCGCTGAGAAATTTATTGATATTAAATGTCGTTTAAGTGGCCTGCGTCCGGAAGCCGTTGTTATTGTTGCAACCGTTCGCGCGCTCAAATCCCATGGCGGCGTAGCCAAAGCTGATCTCAACAAAGAAAACCTGGAGGCTCTTAAAAAAGGCTTGCCGAACCTCTTAAAACACGTCGAAAACGTCACCATCAACTTTGGTCTGCCTGCCGTTGTTGCAATCAACAAGTTCCCGACCGACAGCGAAGCTGAACTGGCAATGATTGAAGACGAGTGCAAGAAACTTGGTGTTAATGTAGCCCTTTCCGAAGTTTGGGAAAAAGGCGGCCCTGGTGGTGCGAAACTGGCTGAAGAAGTTCTGCGCATCATAGACAGCCCGAAAAACTTCAACTTTACCTATGACCTTAACATGGGACTCAAAGACAAAATCACCGCGATTGCCACCAAAATCTATGGTGCTGACGGCGTTGAGTTTATCGGGACCAGCTCTGCCGATATCGATAACATCGAAAAAATCGGCTATCGTGATGTTCCGGTCTGCATGGCCAAAACCCAGTACTCCCTATCGGATGACCAAAAGAAACTGGGACGTCCCTCAGGTTTCAGAATTTCCATCCGTGGCGTTAAAATTTCTGCTGGAGCAGGCTTTGCCGTAGCTCTGACCGGAGACATCATGACCATGCCCGGACTGCCGAAAGTACCGTCTGCTGAAAACATTGACGTTGACAGCACCGGCAAGATTTCCGGTTTATTCTAAGAACAAGTTTCATATTGGTTAGTAATAAGAATGAGATGGCAGCTTCGTACTACCATCTCATTCTATAAGTACAAAAAATCCTTACATTATAGAAAAAATAAAACTGTTCTTAATCCAGAGACTAGTCTCTAAGATACAGACAGCGTCAACGGCCCAGATGCGGAGCGCGGCTTTTGCGCCGCGGAGGTCACAACAGCCGAAAGCGGCTATGTATTACGGAGACCTGCCCCATATTAAAGAATAAGGAGATGATTCGAATGTTGAATAAGAGCTGTATAGATTTTGTAACTGCTTTGTCCTCTAAAGAGCCTATTCCCGGAGGCGGTGGTGCTTCTGCTTATGTTGGCTCCATCGGCATGGCGTTAGGTGTCATGGTAGGAAGCCTGACCGTTGGCAAAAAGAAATATGCCGATGTCGAAGCCGATGTACTGGTACTCATGGAAAAAGGCCAAAAAATTATTGAAAAATTGCAGGCTCTGGTCAAGGAAGATGCAGATGCCTTCTACCCGCTGTCCCAGGCTTATGGACTTCCCAAGAATAACGAAGAAGAAATCAGAATTAAAGAAGAAACGCTCCAGACCGCTTTGGTTAAAGCGACGCTCGTACCGCTTGATATTGCCAGATGCTGTGCTGACGGCATCAACCTACAGGAAGAATTCGCTCAAAAAGGCACCCGCATTGCAATCAGCGACGTTGGAGTCGGCGTAACTTTTCTGAAAGCAGCGCTCGAAGGTGCAAAACTGAACGTTCTGATAAACACCCAGATCATGAAAGACCAGGATCTGAAACAGAAGATCGAAACCGAATTGAATGAACTGGTTACCACCTATACAGCTAAAGCGGACCGTATTTTTGCTGAAGTCCAGAACGCCATTACAGGAGGTAAATAAGCATGAGTCAGATCCTTAACGCCAAACCGGTCGTCCAGGCCATGAAAGAAAACCTCCAGCAGGAAGTTGCGTCTTTAAAAGCTGAAGGCATCAACCCTACTCTTGGTATTATCCGCGTTGGCAGCCGTCCGGACGACGTTTACTATGAAAACAGCATTATTAAAAACTGTGAAAACCTTGGCATTGCGACCAAGACCTATCCTTTAGACTTAAATATCAGCATGGAAGAATTCACAAGAGTCTTGACTGGAGTCAACAATGACAGTACTGTTCATGGCATCATGCTGTTCCGTCCACTTCCAAAACAGCTGGACGAAGAAGTCATCAAGCACCTGGTCTCGGCAGATAAAGACATTGACTGCATGAATCCGCTGAACCTGGCCAAAGTATTTGAAGGCGATATGAGTGGACTCCTGCCCTGCACGCCCGCAGCATGTATGGAAACCTTGAGCCATTACGGCTATAATCTTAGCGGCGCGAATGTCGTTGTCATGGGAAGAAGCCTCGTTGTGGGTAAACCGCTGGCCATGATGCTCTTAAAAGAAAATGCGACCGTAACGATGTGTCATTCCAAGACCAAAGACATGGCCGGAATTGCGAAGAAAGCAGACATCATCATCGCTGCGATGGGCAGAGCTAAAATGATCGATGACAAATACGTATCCGAAAACACTATCGTCATCGACGTTGGCATCAACGATGCCGGAGACGGCAAGATGTGCGGGGATGTCGATTATGATGCAGTCGTGGACAAAGTCAGTGCGATCACCCCTGTACCGGGCGGCGTAGGTTCGATTACCACCGCAATTTTGATGAAAAACTGTCTGCGGGCAGCCAGAAAAAATACTGATAAACCATGCTGACCCAGTAATTCAAATAGCCCATAAAAGATAAAATATTTAGAATACTTTTACTTTTAGAATACAACATACATTGTCGAAAAAAATATTGACCGTATGTAGAAATAATGTTAAACTCTAAGCGTATACTTGTATATACAATTTCATAAAGGAGTGAGCTTTATAAATGATTATTATTGGTGAAAAAATTAATGGTACGATTCCTATCGTGAAAAAAGCGATTGAAGAAAGAGATGCTGACTTTATCCGCCAACGTGCGATTGACCAGACCAATGACGGCGCCCACTACCTAGATGTCAGTGCCAGCACATCACCTGATGTTGAAGTTGAAACACTGAAATGGTTAATGGATATTGTTCAGGATGCCGTTGACACTCCGATCTGTATTGATAGCCCAAATCCGCGTGCAATTGAAGCCGTTTTTAAATATGCCAAGAGACCAGGACTTATCAATTCCGTTTCCATGGAAGGCGACAAATGTGATGTTATTTTCCCGTTGATCAAGGGAACGACCTGGGAAGTCATTGCGCTGACCTGTGATAACGACGGAATTCCCAAAGACGTTAACACCAGAGTCGGAATTGCCAAGCAAATGGTTGAGGAAGCTGCTAAATATGATATTACTCCTGACAGGATGCATGTCGACCCATTAGTTATTGCTTTGTCTACTGATAACAATTCTATGTACTCCTTTAATGAAAGCATGACAAGAATCAAAGAAATGTACCCAACAATTAAAATCACTTCCGGTTTGAGCAACATCTCCTTCGGAATGCCTTTAAGAAAAGTTGTCAATCAGAACTTTCTGGCTCTAGCTACTTTCTTTGGTATGGATTCTGCAATTATGGATCCCTGCAGCAGAGATATGATTGCGACCCTGCTCGCGACCGAAGCATTAATGGGTAAAGACAAGAACTGCAGAAAGTTCAGCACCGCTTTCAGACAAGGCAAAATTGGTCCTGTGAAATAAAGATAGCCAAAAGAAGTAAAATGTTGTGACACCAGAAAGGCGTCCCCTTTCTGGTGGTTTGCAAAACTTTTCAAAACCAGGTGAAAAAATGATTAAAAGCATATTAGTTGACGCCCATGTTCATTTGGCTTTGGATGGAATAGATTTTCAAGAGGCACGTCTGCAGCACAAAAATAACCCCAATTCAATTATAATCACCAATGTTCTTAGAAAATATAAAAAAATGGGCATTTGCGCACTGCGTGACGGAGGAGATAACTTAAATGTATCTCTTTTGGCCAGGGAACTGGCCCTTGAAGAAGGAATGATTCTCCGGACCCCTGGTTTTGCGATCTACAAGCAAGGATGCTACGGCAGCTTTTTGGGCAAACCGGTTGCCGATATGGCTGATTTCAAGAGTGTTTTTAAAAAGCTGCTTGCTTCAAAGCCTGATCATCTTAAGATACTACTGACTGGCCTTGTAGATTTTGATCAATTCGGGAAAGTTGACGGCTCACATTTCAGTTTTGATGAAATGTACTACATGATACAGACAGCAAAGGACCAAGGCCTTCCCATAATGGTCCACACTAACTCGGCAGAAGCAGTTGGTATCGCTGTGAAAGCAGGTGCAAATACAATTGAACATGGTTATTTTCTTACAGAAAATGAATTGCAACTGATGCTGGAACATGATACCATCTGGATTCCTACGTTAGCACCTTTGGGAAACCTGATTGCTACGAGAGGCAGCCGCTTTACAAACCAATTACCGAATATTGCCCGGATCTATGATACGCAGAAAGCTCTGGTCAAAAAAGCCTTTGAATTAGGCGTAAAGATCGCCGTTGGCAGCGATGCGGGTTCATACGGGGTATCCCACGATAAAGGTTTCTATGATGAAGTCGGTCACATGGTTATGACAGGAATAAGCAAACATGCCGTTTTGGAACTGGCCACTGTAAACGGAATCAGTGCTTTAAACCTTAATAATAAAGAATTGGATTATATTTCTTGAGATATCTGTCAGATTGCGGAATTATGATTTTGCTTTGGTTGCTGGGGCAATGCCACGATTGGTCTTAAAGCTACTACTGCTGATGGACTAAAAAACATTAGGAAAAACGCAATTATCATTGTATATACAATAATATACAGGTTATACAAGTATATATAAAATATGCTGTTAGGAATTAAATTATTGCTATTCACCCCCCCATTTCGTTCATTAACAGCAGATCAATATATTTCCTAAAAATTTCATACTATAATAATCTTGGATTTATGAAGTGCTTTATATATTTACTGCCAGAGATAAAACTCTTATCCTTTAAAAATGTTTGTGAATTTATTCATAAACTCCCAATTTTAAGTTGAAATAACTCTGTACACTACACTTTTTATTACTAACAATTGTAGCAGCTAAATGATTTCAAGACAGCGTATAGTTATTGAAGGAGGAAACGCAATGGACGAAAAATTACAGGATGAGAAAAAATTACTGGACGAAACAACACTGTCGGTAGATTTAGCTACTCGAGAACTTTACGCCAAAGCCCGGAATGACGGTTGCGAAACACTCTGGGACAGGAAAGCCGCTCTTAAAAACCAATGTGGTTTTGGCGAACAAGGTGTATGCTGCCGTATTTGTACCATGGGTCCTTGCCGCGTCAGCCCCATTCCAGGAAAAGGCGTTCAAAAAGGTATTTGTGGCGCCACTGCGGATGTTATTGCTTCCAGGCATTATGCCCGAATGGTAGCAGGAGGTTCATCTGCACACTCCGACCACGCCAGACATATTGCTCACGTGCTTCACATGACGAGTCCGAACGGAGATTATCAAATCCGTGATGAGAAAAAATTACTGAATGTTGCAGCTAGATGGGGCGTAAGTACCGAAGACAAAGATATTTATCAGGTTGCCCATGAAGTAGCGGAAGCCGCTCTAAATGATTTTGGCAAGCCCTTCGGTTCGATGGTTATTCCGCCGAGTGCTCCAGAACAGCGGAAAAATGTCTGGAAAGAAAATAGCATTATGCCCGATGCTCTCGATCGTGAAGTTGTTTCCATCATGCATGCAACCACTATGGGATGCACCGCAGATGCCGAAAGTATGATCAATCTTTCCATGCGGACTTCCCTAACTGACGGCTGGGGCGGTTCCTATATTGGTACCGAATTCAGCGATATTATCTTTGGAACCCCGATGCCGAGAGAAATTGAGGCAAATATGGGTGTTATTGATAAAACCATGGTTAATATCGTTCTTCATGGACATGAACCCAGTCTATCTGAAATGGTCGTTGTTGCTGCTGATGACCCTGAGCTGAAAGCACTGGCCAAGAGTGTCGGCGCAGAGGGCATTAACCTGGTCGGCGTTTGCTGCACCGGAAATGAAGTTGCCATGCGTCACGGCATTAAAATTGCCGGAAATTTTAACCAGCAGGAGCTTGCCATTGTTACCAGTGCTGTTGAAGCCATGATCGTCGATGTTCAATGTATCTTCCCTGCCCTGGCGAACTTGGCTCAATGCTACCATACCAAATTTATTACGACTTCGAAGATTGCTAAGATTAAAGATGCTATTCACATCCAATTTGATGAAGCCAATGCTTATGAATGTGCCAAAAGAATAATTAGGGAAGCAGTAGAGAACTATAAAAACAGGAAGCATGAAAAAGTCTTCATCCCAACACATAAATCTTCTGGCACGATCGGTTATAGTAACCAGGCTATAATTGGCCAGTTGGACCGTGTTGTCAATTCTTATACACATAAGCCGGGTACATTTGAACCCTTGGCGCAATGCTTAGTATCAGGTGTATTAAGAGGAGCTGCTGGCATTGTTGGATGCAACAACCCGAAGGTAAAAGGTGATCATAGTCATATTGAAATTATTAAAAAGATGCTCGCTAATGACGTTATTGTTGTTGTTACCGGCTGTGCGGCTCAGGCTGCTGCCAAAGCAGGTCTCTTAAGCAAAGATGCTGTCAAGTATTGTGGAGTAGGCTTGCAGAAAGTATGCGAGCTAGCCGATATCCCTCCTGTCTTGCATATGGGCTCCTGTGTTGACAACAGCCGTATCCTCGAGCTGGTTGGTGAAGTAGCTAAAATTCTAGGACTCGATATGAGCGAACTACCCGTTGTCGGCGCAGCTCCGGAATGGATGTCCGAAAAAGCTGTCGCCATCGGAACCTACGTGGTGAGCTCTGGAATCGATACCTTTCTGGGCGTTGTTCCTCCGGTAACCGGAAGCCCGGAAGTCACAGATATTCTGACCAACAGACTGGAAGACTGGGTAGGTGCAAAATTCTACTTTGAAACAGATCCGGCTGTAGCTGCAGAAAAAATGCTAGCCAGAATTGAAGAAAAGAGAAGCAAAGTCGAAGCGCTTAACGTTCAGAGAATGAATGTTACCGGCTATGATGATTTAACTCCTGCCGGCTTTTAAGGAACAGAAATATAAAAGATAAATAATGCGTCTGGGTGATTTAGATGAAAGTAGCAATTACAGGCAAAGGCGGCGTCGGGAAAACAACTTTCGCAGCCATCCTAAGCAGGCTGTATGCATCAGAAGGCTACCGGGTTCTGGCGGTTGATGCTGATCCTGATGCCAATTTGGCTTTAGCCCTTGGTTTTCCTGACGAGATTATTTCCAAGATCGTACCCATTGCTGAAATGAAAGACCTGATTGCAGAAAGAACAAGCACGCCGACCGATTCCTTTAGTAAAATGTTCAAATTAAATCCACAGGTAGATGATATCCCAGACAAATACTGTACCCGCTACAACGGTGTAAATCTGTTGGCGATGGGTACTGTTGAAAGCGGCGGCAGCGGCTGCGTTTGCCCGGAACATGTCCTGCTGAAAAGACTTACTTCTCATTTGGTCCTGCAAAACAAAGATGTTGTCGTTATGGATATGGAAGCCGGAATTGAGCATCTCGGTAGAGGAACAGCCCAGGGTGTAAACGCCTTTATTGTGGTTGTCGAACCAGGAGCCAGAAGCCTCCAGACGTACCATAAGATCAAGAAACTGGCTTCCGATATCGGCATACCAAAGATTTATGCCGTTGGCAACAAGATCAAGAATGATGCGGACAAAGCGTATGTCCTTGAAAATATTGATCCTGAAGCCTGCCTTGGCTTTATCTCCTACAACGTAGCTGTCGTCAATTCTGACCGGGCGAACCAGTCTCCCTTCACGAACGACAAGATTATTGAGGAAGTCAAAGCAATTAAAGTTAAGCTCGATGCTTTGATATAGAAAAGAGGTATTTTAGATGGGGAAAACAATTGCGGTAGCAGGTAAAGGCGGAACTGGGAAAACAACAATTACAGGACTTCTGATCGATTACCTTGTAAAGAATGGGCAAGGACCAGTGCTCGGTGTCGATGCTGATGCCAACGCTAACTTGAATGAAGTGCTGGGAGAAGCAATTGAAGTTACGCTTGGCGAAATCAGAGAAGAAGTTAATTTAAGAGAAACTATGCGCGATGGTTTTCCCGGAGGAATGACCAAAGCCCAGTATCTTCAGTACCAGCTGAATACCTCGATCACCGAAGGAAATGGCTATGACCTCCTCGTCATGGGAAGGTCCGAAGGCAAAGGCTGCTACTGTTTCGTCAATGGGATTTTGCGGGAACAGCTCGATAAGGTCTCTGATAAATACAGATATGTTGTGATTGACAATGAAGCCGGCATGGAACACTTAAGCCGGGGGACAGCAAGATATATTGATATCCTGATTCTGGTTAGCGATTGCTCGCGCCGCGGTGTTCAAGCCGTTGGCCGAATCAATAAGCTGGTCAGAGAACTTGGCCTGAAAGTAGCCGAACAATATTTAATTATCAATAAAGCCCCGGATGGAAAATTGAACGAGAAAATTACTGAAGAAATTCCCTTACAGGGGTTGGAACTGCTGGGGATCATCGCTCTGGACCCATTGGTATATGCGTATGATTCTCAGGGAAAAGCCTTGGTTAATTTGCCTGATGATAGTATATCGAAACGGGCAATTAAAGATATCTGCCAAATAATTGGTTTATAAGAAGAAGGAGGAGATTTAAGTGGCTTTTAAAACCTCAGTCCAAAAGTATAGTGGAAGCATTTACAATTTGGAATTAGGGACAGGGGAAAACACCATAGCGCTCGGTGGACAGAATGCGTTTCCGTTTTACAGTTTTGACGGTGATACCGGCAGTGGTGTAAAAATTGGTTTGGAAATACTCGACGTTTACCCAGAAAATTGGATTAACAGCCTTAAGGAAATCTATGGTTCAGTTGCCGAAAATGCAGTAGAATGGGCCAAATGTGTGGAAGAAAAATTTACACCTGATTTCATTTGCTTACGGTTTGAAGGCGCAGATCCGAATGGTCTGAATAAACCTGTTGAAGAATGTGCCGCTCTGGCTAAGGAAGTTGCTAATGCGGTTAAACTGCCTCTTGTTATTGCAGGGACACAAAATCATGAAAAAGACCTTAAATTATTTGAAAAAGTAGCCGGAGGACTGGAAGGTAAAAATGTGCTTCTGTTATCTGCTGTTGAAGATAACTATAAGACTGTTGCTGCAGCCGGCGTAACAGCTTATAAACATAAAGTAGCAGCCGAATCCTCGGTTGACATCAACCTGGCTAAGCAATTAAACATTCTGATCAACCAACTGGAAATCAAAAATGAAAATATTGTAATGAATGTCGGGACCGCACCTGTCGGATACGGTTTTGAGTATGTTTCTTCAACGATTGACAGAATCAGACTGGCCGCTTTGGGTCAAAATGATAAGACCTTACAGATGCCGATTATTACACCGGTTTGCTTTGATACCTGGAACGTGAAAGAAGTTGCCTCGACTGAAGAAGATTCTCCGGAATGGGGTGGTCAGGAAGAGCGTGGCATTGCCATGGAGGTTTCCACCGCAGCTGGCGTTATCGTGGCCGGTTCTGATGCTGTTGTCCTGCGTCATCCACGTTCGGCAGAGACAATCCGTTCTTTCGTGAATAGCCTGAAATAATAAATATTTAATGACGCTGATTGTAATTTTGATTCAAGGAGGAAAATGAAAATGGCAATGTCCGGATTGGATATCTATAAACTGACACCAAAAACCAACTGTAAAGAATGTGGCTTTCCTACCTGTATGGCTTTTGCAATGAAGGTAGCAGCCGGCGGTGCAGAAATAAGCAAATGCACGCATATGAGTGATGATGCGATGGCGAAACTCTCTGAGTCCACTGCTCCCCTGATGAAGGTCGTAACTTTCGGCAAGGGAGAAGCCGAATGTAAACTTGGCGGTGAAACTGTTCTTTTTCGCCACGAGAAAACCTTTGTGAACCGTAACAAATTTGCTGTACTATTTTCCGATGCGATGTCACAGGAGCAAATTGATGCGAAGATCGCCAATATAAAAAACGTCGATTATGTCCGGATCGGCGAAGAAATGAGAGTTGAAATTGCTGCCCTCCAGTATACCGGCAACAAAGACGCTTATCTCTCTTTAGTCAGCAAAGTGAAAGCTTCCGGTTTAAAAGTAGCCTATATGCTGATATGCGCCGATGTTTCTGTGCTGAAAGATGCTTTAGAACTGGTTAAAGATGAACTCCCAATTGTATTTGGCGCTGACAGCAAAAACTATCAGGAAATGGTTGATTTGGTCAAAGATCTCAAACTGCCTCTCGGCTTAAAAGCACCCTCACTTACTGAATTATATGATCTAATTGAAGCTGTCCAAAAACTTGATTACAAAGAATTGTTACTGGATGCCGGCAGCTCTTCCGCACGTGAAACTTTTACTAACGTTGTGCAGATCCGCAGAACAGCTTTAAAAGAACAGGATAGAACCTTTGGCTATCCTTCTGTCGTCTTTGTCAACGAGCTGGCCAAAGGCAATAAATTTTTAGAAGTTGCTCTGGCCTCCCTATTCACCATGAAGTACGGTTCCATTATTGTTATGGACGATATGGATTACGCCCGCGCTCTCCCTCTCTTTGGTTTAAGACAGAATATCTTTACTGACCCGCAGAAACCGATGAGAGTTGAACCGAAATTCTATCCAATCAATAATCCTGGCGATAACTCCCCTGTTTTGATTACGGTTGACTTTGCCCTGACTTACTTTGTTGTTTCCGGTGAAGTGGAAAGATCCAAAGTGCAAGTCTGGATGGGAATCCCTGATGCCGGCGGTTACTCCGTACTGACAGCATGGGCTGCAGGCAAATTCAGCGGCTCGGTTATTGCCAAATTTATTAAAGAATCCGATATCGAGAGCAAAACCAAGTGCAGAAAGCTTATTATTCCTGGAAAGGTTGCCGTTCTGAAAAGTGACATTCAGGATAGTCTTCCCGACTGGGAAGTCATTATAGGTCCTGATGAAGCCATGCATCTTCCTAAATTCTTAAGAACAATGGAAGGCATTAACTAACCTGAAAAAGGTACGAATTAACCTAATGTCCCGTTTTTAATAAAAAAATTTGGAGGTGCTCCTAACATGGATAGATTTTTAGTCATTGGTGAAAGAATCCACTGTATTTCTCCGGTTATTCGACAAGCCATCGCTGACCGCAACCCTGCTCCCATTCTTCAAAGAGCCAAAGAGCAGCTTGACGCTGGCGCCGTATATCTTGACCTGAATATCGGCCCTGCCGAAAGAGATGGCGAAGAAGTTATGGCCTGGGCTGTACAGCTTTTGCAAAATGAATTTGACAATGTTCCGATTTGTTTGGATACAGCCAATAAAAAAGCAATTGAGGCCGGTATCAAAGTCTACAACCGTTCCAAAGGCAAACCGATTATTAATTCTGCCGATGCCGGTCCGAGACTGGGGCTCTTAGAAGTTGCCGCCGCCAACGATGCCATGGCCATTGCCCTGTGTGCCAAAGAAGGTATTCCTGCAGACGTTGAAGAGCGCATCACCTACTGCACCGAAATGCTGGAAAAAGCAATGATGCTTGGTATCGACCCGATGGATCTCTTATTCGACCCACTCTTCCTGGTGATCAAAGGAATGCAGGAAAAAGCATCGGAAGTTCTGGAGACCATCCGTCAGATTACGGAAATGGGCCTCAAAACCAATGCCGGATTAAGTAACGTATCCAATGGTGCGCCAAAACATGTCCGTCCAATTATTGATGCCACCTATTGTGCAATGGCAATGCAGTGCGGTCTAACCGCAGCCATTGTAAACCCTTGCGACCAGAGGTTGATGGAGACAATCAAAACCTGTGATATGATTAAGGGCAATATGTTATATGCTGATTCCTACCTGGAGCTATAAATCGTAGTAGCACCGTCATACAACTGCCTGGGGAAATTCTACGGAAAGGGGAATACACATGAATTTATATAGCACCGTATTTGCAGGAGCAAAACAAGCTCTCGATACTGCTGCCGAATATGTTGTAAAAGCAATCTCCTTAAAAGGGAAAGAGCATAAGGTTGCTTTTCCTGATACTGCTTACTCCCTGTCCCTTATTTATGCCATTACCGGCAAAAAAATAGGCACCTTGGGAGAACTTGAAGGCGCTTTAGATCTTGTCAGAAGCCTGATCGTGGAAAAAGAACAACTCAGAGAAGCTGAAAATGCCGGTATGGCTGCTGCTGTTTGTTCGGAAATTATTGAAGCATTAAAGTATGTCATGGATGAAAAGCCCTATGAAGCTCCGTGTATGGGTTTTCTCACGGATGCGATTATCCGCGGCTGGGGCGTTGGTCTCGTAACAGACGATATCCCGGGACAGGCAGTCATCATCGGCGAATTTCCGGATTCCGAATCAGCTGCCAAAGTAATTAAAGAATACCAAGCTAAAGGGCTTTTAACCTTCCTTGTCGGTAAAGTTATTGATCAGGCTATTGAAGGTGGAGTCAAAGTAGGACTTGAGTTCAGAGTCATGCCCCTGGGATATAACATGACCTCGGTGATTCATGTCGTTACGGTAACCATCCGCGCAGCTTTAATCTTCGGTGCCCTGACCCCTGGCGACTGGGAAGAATTTAAGCGCTATACGTATAAAAGATTGAAAGCCTTTGTCAATGCCGTCGGACCTTTAAGCAATTACAGGGTTGCCGCAGGTGCAGCTGCGATTAACCTCGGCTTTCCGGTTGTAACTGATCAGGATGTTGCCGAAGTTCCGATGAAGCTTATCACCCAAAAAGACTACAACAAAATGGCTGCAACTTCACTTGAAATCAGAGGTATTAAAATTAAGATTACTGAAATTCCGATTCCCGTTGCTTTTGCCGCTGCTTTCGAAGGTGAAAGAATCAGAAAAGATGTCATGTTTGTTGAATTCGGAGGTAATAAAACAGAGTCCTGGGAGCTTGTTGCGCAAAGAGAAGCCAGTGAAATTGAAGACCATAAGATTGGGATTATTGGTGACGATATCGACACCGTGCAACAGGTAGCAGGAAGAATGCCGCTAGCCGTCCTGGTCGAAGTATCCGGAAAGAACATGCATTCAGATTTTGAGCCGGTTCTGGAAAGAAGAATCCACTATTTTATGAACTATATTGAAGGTATCATGCACGTCGGGCAGAGGGATACCACCTGGGTTCGCATCAGCAAAGATGCTTACGAAAAAGGCTTCAGGCTTCGTCACTTTGGTGAAGTGCTGTATGCCAAGATGCTGGATGAGTTTGGTGCAGTCGTCGACAAATGTCAGGTTACAATTATCACTGATGCTGCCAAAGTCAAAGAAGTGAAGGCCCAGCAGGTGATTTCCAAGTATGCAGCAAGAGACGAACGAATTGCCAGTCTGACCGATGAAAGTGTCGATACTTTTTATACCTGTATTCTATGCCAGTCCTTTGCGCCTTCCCATGTCTGTATTGTGACACCGGAAAGGCTGGGACTATGCGGTGCCGTAAGCTGGCTTGATTCCAAAGCCACTTTTGAACTCGACCCAACCGGTCCTTGTCAGCCAATAAACAAAGGTCCTGTTGATGATCCCGTCAAAGGTATCTGGCCGGAAGTCAATAAAACCGTGAAACAGTACTCGCAAGGGGCTTTGAGCCGCATCACCCTCTACAGCTTATTGGAAGACCCGATGACCTCCTGTGGCTGCTTCGAATGTATCGCAGGCATTATGCCGGAAGCCAATGGGATTGTCATCGTAAACAGAGAGTTCTCCGGCGTATCTCCGGTAGGCATGACATTCGGCGAACTGGCTTCCATGACAGGCGGCGGCGTTCAAACTCCTGGATTTATGGGACATGGCAGACAGTTTATCTCCTCCAAGAAGTTCATCTCAGCTGAAGGCGGTCCCGGACGTATTGTCTGGATGCCGAAGGAACTCAAAGATTTTGTTGCTGACAAACTAAATGCAACTGCCAAAGAAATGTATGGAATTGACAACTTTGTCGACATGATCTGCGATGAAACCATTGCTTCAGAGTCCGAAGCCGTATTGGAGTATCTAAGTGAAAAAGGTCACCCTGCACTAACAATGGATCCGCTGATGTAGTGTTATGCAATACTGTCATAGGACTGTCCTTTAAAGGGGTGTGGAGCAACATGTTTAAAGTAAAATTTATTCCTGAAAACACCGTTGTGATCGCCAAATTAGATGAGACACTGTTTGATGCGGCCCACAAAGCCGGTATCTTCCTTGATGCACCTTGCAATGGACTGGGATCATGCGGCAAATGCAAGCTAAAGGTTCTCAAAGGCAGTGTAAATTTTCGTAAAAACCATCATATTACGGAATCCGAATTAGCACAGGGTTTTGTTTTAGCCTGTAATTCCAAGATCAACGGTGATATCACTATTGAGGTACCGGCTATCCCGACATCTATCTTTAGCGAGATGAAAATTGAAGATTTGGCTGGAACAAAAGATCAACAGATTATTGACAGGGTTATTAACTTGGCTACCAATAATCATATCCTGTTTAACTCCGCTGTGCAAAAGACCTATATGAAATTAGACCTGCCAAGCCTTGATGACTGCATTTCCGACTGGGACAGAATTAAAAGACATTTGCTTAAAAACAGCGCTTACCGCGAAGTGATTTGCCAACTACCAATCTTTAAAAAAATACCTCATGTTTTAAGAGAAAATGATTTTCACGTGACCGTAACGTATTTTGCAGAAAACAGCGAGAGAATCAGAGTTATCAATATTGAACCCGGAGATACTTCCGAGAGACTCTATGGAGCAGCTATAGATGTAGGAACTACATCTGTAGCTGCCTTCCTGGTCGATCTTTGTAACGGAAAGATTATTGCTAAAGCCTCTGCCGGAAATATTCAGATCAAATATGGTGCTGATGTGATTAGCAGAATTATCCACGCAACTAAGAAAAATGGCTTGCAGGAATTAACCGATGCTATTATCAAAGAAACAATTAATCCTTTGCTTAAGCAAATGCGACAGGAAATAGGCGTTTCCAAAGACGAAATCAGCGTGATGGTCGCCTCCGGAAATACAACTATGATGCACCTCATGCTCGGGGTTTATCCGGATTATTTGCGGAAGGATCCCTATATTCCCGCTTTCCTTGATTCTGAATACCTTAAAGCTGCCGACCTCGGGCTAGAGGCCTATGCTGAAAGCCTTATATATATATTGCCTTCGGTTTCAAGCTATGTCGGTGGAGATATTACTGCCGGCGTACTTGCCTCCGGCCTGTGGTCGGAAGATCAAAATATCCTTTTTATGGACTTGGGTACAAATGGCGAAATTGTTTTCGGCAATAAAGACTTCTTGCTTACTTGTGCCTGTTCAGCCGGGCCTGCGTTTGAAGGGGGAGAGATAAGTTCGGGAATGCGTGCGGTGCCAGGTGTAATTGAAAATGTGAGAATTGACAGGAAAACTTTTGAGCCTGCGATAGATACCATAGACAATCAATTGCCACTCGGCTTATGTGGCTCAGGAATCATCGATGCCATAGCTGAAATGTTTAGGGCAGGGATCATTGATAGCCGGGGCCGTCTGAACCGCAATCTGAAAACCCGTCGTATTCGTTTTGATGAATATGGAATCGGTGAATTTGTGTTGGCTTTTAGAGGAGAATATTATATCCCCAAAGATATCACGATTACGGAAATTGATCTGGAAAACTTTATCCGGGCCAAAGGCGCTGTCTACTCTGCCGTGGCAGTATTATTAAAAAGTATGGGTATGGATTATTCCGCAATAGACAAAATATATATTGCCGGCGGAATCGGCACGAATATCAATATAAACAACTCGATTACGATCGGGCTTTTCCCAGACCTTCCGGTTGAAAAGTTTGAATATCTTGGCAATAGTTCTTTGATGGGCAGCTATTTAACCCTGCGAAGTACTGACGCCAGAAAAAAAGCCGAGGATATTGCCTCTCATATGACTTACTTGGAACTCAGTACCGACAGCTCCTACATGGGAGAATTTATATCCGCCTGTTTCCTTCCCCACACTGAAATAGAAAGATTTCCAACCGTTAAGGAACAAGGTAAAATCGTCTAAATGAAATTAAACTATAAAAATAACTGTTAAGAAAGGTGATATCATATGTGTGAATCGAATGCTTATGTTCTAACTCCTGACGGAGAAAAAATGCTTATGGAAAATGTTGCGAACATGAAGATTGACTCCGGGAAAATCTTTTTAACAAGTTTATTGGGAGATGAAAAAACGATTAACGGTATAATTCAGGAAATTAAACTTTTAGAACATAAAATCCTGATTAGCGAAAAGGCGTAAAGGAATAAACCGTGTCCGATACACCGATGCATTATGAATTTATCCGCGCGAAACTTAAGGATTGTGACCCTGTGGAAATATCCCGGAAATCGGGAGCAGTTTATGACAGGCAAAAGCAAGAGTTTCGTGTTCTTCTAATGGGCAGAAATTATTTTGTCTCCTACCCCTCAGGGGAAATCTGCGATTTCAACCACTCCGAAATTTCCAACTTTCCGGTCAAGACATTAATCCTGCGTTATCTGGTGCATGCCCAGGGCGCACCGCCTACAGAAAAGGATATCACGTATCGGGAAGTATCCGGCGGCCAGGTCTACTACCGTAATTTCTACGGCCGGTGTATTATGAGGCTTGTCAGGATGTTCAGCAAGGATTTCCCAGCTCTGGAGTACGCCATGGCAAAGCTGAACGCATTGAAAACAACGCATGGAGACCTCAGTTACCGTTTTCAGTTTATGAACAACATTTATGTTACCTTTATTCTCTGGAATGGCGACGAAGAGTTCCCCACAAGCGCCAATATTCTTTTCGATGCCAATACACCGGATTACTTCAACGCCGAAGACCATACTGTTGTATGCGATATTGCCCTAAGCTTTTTGAAGGAACTCTCGAAGTAAATCGACAAGAAGACGCTTCAACTGAAGCGTCTTCGCGTGTAAATATTGTAATATCAGATATTTATTTTACCCAGTTCTGGCAAATCTTAACGCCTTCGGCTGCGTTCGTAGTAAATGCATCTGCACCGATTTGTCTGCTGGCTTCTTCTGTTACAGGGTTTCCGCCGATAATGATTTTGAGGCTGTCACGCACGCCGGCAGCTTTCAATTCATCTACCGTCTTTTTCATCGCTTCCAGGGCCAATGTCAGTACACCGCTCATCCCTACGATATCCGGCTGTACTTCTTTGACTTTTTCAATGAATGCACTCGGACTCTGGTCAATCCCCAAATCGAAGACTTCAAATCCAGCTGCTTCAGACATGCTTCTGAAAATGTTCTTGCCAATATCGTGCAAATCGCCTTCGACTGTTCCCATTACGATCTTGCCTACTTTAGCCGAATTGTCACTGCCGATTACCGGTTTCAGGATATCGATGGACTGGGTTAAGAGTTCACCGGCAAAGATCAAATCGCCTACAAAGTACTCACCGCTTTCAAATAGTTCGCCTACTTTTGCCATCCCCTGCTGGCAGGCAGCAACGACGGACTGAGCCTCTTCTTCGGTAGGTTTCGATGCAACGAAGTCATTCAGCATACCCATCAGTTTATCTTCGTCCAGGTCACCTACGGCATCTGTTAACACTTTCAAATCGATCATTTTCATTTCCTCCTTAAAAATTAATAAAGCGAAAAATTGTATCTGCTTAATGCTAATATCTCGTTTCTATAACTGAAATGATATCCTCAGGTAACTAAGAAATATAATGATAGTAAGTTTTTCTCTCTCTGATTAATCAATTGTACTGAAATCACGATTCAAATTAAGAGTTTAGAATATCTAAATTGCATGCTTTATTTATCTATATACTTGTTTGCACTCCCCCTGTCTGGTACGTATTCTCTGAATCAATGACTCCAGTTGCAACCGCATTTCGCCACCGTTGGTGTATATCTGTATCTACAAGCTGGCGAAAAAAATTATTAGTCTCGCGAAACTTGAACGAGTCTAATCTGATTTGGTATTTGCATTTTTCCTATACACTATACATTTTACCATTAGACCGGGAGTATTCACAATAGAAAAGGTGACCATTTTGACAAAAAAACGCCAAAATTTTCAGAATAATGCATCTCTCCGTTCGGTTTGCAGATCACTGAAAGATTACTACCTACCTCACACTAAAGCTGATCTATTCTGAACAATCTGCGGGCATTTTCACTGCTCAGACGGGCTACTTCCCCGACCTCCATTCCCCTGATTGCCGCAATTTTTGCCAACACCTCACGTATATAAGCAGGCTCATTTCGTTTACCGCGGTAGGGATCAGGAGTAAGATACGGACAATCCGTCTCAATCAAGAACCTGTCTTTTGGCACCTTTTCCGCAACTTCAGGGGCATGGCGGGCATTTTTGAAAGTAAGCGGCCCCGAAAAAGACAAATAAAAACCCATAGCCAAAAGTTCTTTTGCCATTTCCCAAGAGCCCGAATAAGAATGAAAAACACCGCCGGCCTCAGGAAGATTATTTTTAATCATTTGGAGAATATCCCCATGTGCATCCCGGTTATGGATGATCACCGGTAAACCAGCTTCATTGGCCAGTTTTAATTGATGAATAAACCACTTGCGCTGGTCATCCCGGGGAGAAATGTCCCTGTAATAATCCAAACCAATTTCTCCCCAGGCAACAACTTTCGGGTTCTGCGCCAATCTGAACAACGTCTCCCAGGTTTTATCCGTACAAGTTTCAACATCGTGCGGATGAATGCCTACTGCTGCATAAATAAATGGGTATTCTTCAGCCAGCCTCACCGAATCCTGGCTCGTCTTTTCGGTAGATCCGACGTTTACAATCGTCGTTACACCAGCTGCGGTAGCTCGGGCAATGGTCTCATCCCTGTCCGGGCTAAACTGGCTGTCCTCCAGATGCGCATGCGTATCCCAAATCATTTGACCTGAGCCCCTGTCGGAAGATCTTTCTGAACAGTAAGTACTTCCAGCTCTCCATCCTGCGACGCTGCCAGAATCATTCCCTGGGACATGATTCCGCGGAGCTTGGCAGGCTTAAGATTCGCAACCAGAATGACCTTTTTGCCGACAAGCGCTTCTGGGCTGTAATGCTGGGCAATACCAGATACAATCGTTCTACGCTCCCCACCCATTTCTACTTCCAGTTTTAACAGTTTGTCGGCTTTTTCTACTTTTTCTGCCTGCAGCACTTTAACAACCCTGAAATCCATTTTGGCAAACTCTTCAATGCTGATTTCTTCCTTAAGCGGAGCCATCTCCGCCATGTGCAGCGGATTTTCCGGCTGCGAAGAACTGACTTCTAGATTTACTTCTTGTTGATGGTCTGTATTCCCCTGCACCTGTGTGCCACACCTTTCTATTTCAGAATTGACCTGCTCAAGATATGCGGAGACATCGATTCTCGGGAAAATGGCTTCTCCCTTTCGGATGGCCGTACCCGGCTGAATAACATTCCAGCTGTCTGCCTGTTCCCAGTCCTTGAAGAAATCTGTATCTCCTAGGAGGGGTTTGATTTTTCTCGGTACTCCCGGCATAAAGGGGGCGCATAAAATGCCTAGGATCCTAATGCACTCCATAAATGTATAAAGCACCGTATCCAGCCTGTCCTGATTATCCTCACTTTTCGCCAGATTCCAGGGAGCTGTCTCATCGACATATTTATTGCACCTGCTGACAAACTGCCAGATGACCTCAAGCGCAGCCGCCGTATCACAGGCCAGCATTTTTTCTTCTGTCCCTTGTTTTACCGTGCTACTTAAATCTCTGATCTCCCTCTCCAGATCGGTATTTTCTCCGGGTTCTGGGACAATTCCATTCCGGTATTTTACGACCATGGCCAAGGTGCGAGACACAAAATTTCCAAGATCATTCGCCAGATTACTGTTTAATTTTTCGACCAGATCATCCTCTGAGAAAGTACCGTCCAACCCATACTGTAGTTCTCTTAACAGAAAATACCGAATGGGATCAGCGCCATATCTCTGAATCAATTGGAACGAATCCTGAACGTTTCCTCTTGACTTGGATATTTTTCCACCTTCTTTACTTAAGAACCATCCGTGGCCAAAAACCTTCTCGGGCAAAGGAAGATCAAGCGCCATCAAAATAATTGGCCAGATAATGGTATGGAAACGGACAATATCTTTGCCAACAAGATGAACACTGGCTGGCCAGTAAGTTTTGTATTTTTCGCCGTCAGGATAGCCCAACGCAGAGATATAGTTGATCAGGGCATCGAGCCAGACATAGACCACATGTTTCGGATCAAAAGGAACCTTGATGCCCCACTGGAAGGTCGTACGCGATACACAGAGATCTTCAAGCCCGCCTTCAATAAACCGGATCATTTCATTTCTTCTCGAAGCAGGCTGAATAAAATCGGGATGGTCCTGAATATATTGCAGCAGTCTGCCACTGTATTTGGACATCCTGAAAAAGTAACTTTCTTCTTTCAGAAGTTCCACATTTCTTCCACAATCCGGATTCGGACATTTTCCGTCAACAAGTTTGTTCTCTGTCCAGAAAGTTTCACAAGGTGTACAGTACCAACCTTCGTATTCGGATTTGTAAATATCGCCCTTTTCATAAAGCCTTGTAAATATTTGCTGTACGACTTTGGCATGCCGTTCTTCTGTTGTGCGGATAAAATCATCATTGGAAATGTCAAGCAGTCTCCAGAATTCCTTAAATTTATCGACGATTCCGTCAACATATGTAAGCGGATCCATTCCGGCATTTTCAGCAGTCCGTACAATTTTTTGCGCATTCTCATCCGTCCCGGTCAAAAAATAGACATCATCGCCCTTCATTCTTCGCAGACGGGCCATCGCATCGGCAGCAATAGTCGTGTACGCAGTGCCGATATGAGGACTGGAATTAGGATAATAAATAGGTGTGGTAATATAATATTTCACAGGAATAGACCTCCTTTTATTTACGGTAGACAATTCGTTATCATCAGTAGTTTCAATGTTTACTTTGTTTGTTATTCTCTTGATAAATATAGGAAACTTCAACAAATACTGTCAAGGCCAATAAATTTATTTCGACAAACAAAATGTTATAATTTAAAAAATTGATAAATACTATATATTTTTTCTGACGAAAAAGCGTTTTTAGAACTTTTCGCCTATTGACTTTTTCAGGCATGATTGGTAACATTAGGATGATATATGTCGAAACTTGTTGAGAAAGGGGATGAAAATTATGAAATCCACAGGAATTGTGAGAAAAGTTGATGAATTGGGTCGGGTCGTATTACCAATCGAACTTCGCAGAACATTAGGAATTGATGAAAGAGACGCTTTGGAAATATATGTTGACGAAGAAAAAATCATACTTAAAAAGTATGAGCCAGCTTGCGTCTTCTGTGGCAATGCTTCCAATGTTCAAGTATTCCGCGGGAAGAATGTGTGTCGTGAATGTGCCGCGGCAATGGGGGAAGCTGCTGCTTCAGAAAATAAAGCCGGTTGAAAATCTGACTTTCCGGACAGGAGGTAAATGGTTACTTCCTGTTTTTTTTGTTCGTTTTGTCACTTCTGTTCCAGAAAAGCCTTATAGATCATACTTTTACTCATACCATATTTTTTAGCAACCATTTTCATTGCTTCCTTGCGATCTCTGCCGCCTTTTTCAATTTCTCGAAGGTCCTCCATCCAGCGGGAAGGGTCTCCGGGATCAATGTTTTTTTCTGCAGGCGCTAGAATGATACAGCATTCACCTTTTACCGGTGCAAGCCGAAATTCCTGCAAGAGCTCACTTGTGAGACCCCGGTGTACCGTTTGGTGCAGTTTAGTCAGTTCCCTGGTTACCGCAGTCTGACGGTCCCCAAGAATCTCTAGAATGTCCTCCAGTGTTGCTTTGATCCGGTGTGGTGCCTCATAGAGAATAATGGTGTAAGGGATTTCGGTCATTTCTCTCAGAATTTTCTTACGCTCTGTTTTTGTTGAAGGTAAAAATCCCAGAAAGAGAAAATTCTCCGCCGGCATCCCCGACAGAACAAGTGCTGTTAAAGCGGCGTTGGCACCAGGTAAAACGTCAACACAGATTTTTTCTTCCTGACAGCAGGTGATAAGTATATGACCAGGATCAGATATCCCGGGCATTCCCGCATCAGAGACCAATGCACAGCTTTTTCCTTCTTTTAAGAAGTGAACAATCTCCTCGGCACGCGATTTCTCATTATGGTCATGATAACTTAAAAGAGGGGTCTTAATGTGATAATGATCGAGAAGTTTTTTTGTGTGCCTTGTATCTTCAGCAGCTATAAAATCGACTGCTTTCAGTGTTTCGAGCACCCGAAGCGTAATATCTCTTAAATTGCCGATTGGAGTGGCACAGACATACAAAATCCCTGTTTGCGGCATAATATCCTCCGGTCGTCAGTCTTTACGAAGAAAAGCATTGCAGAAAAGACAGCTTCCTTCGACAGGTTCGCCAAAATAAATATGGCAGACATGAAAACCTTCCTGATAGAGCTTTTCAAGGTTTTCCTGTGCTTCCTTTTGAATTTTGGCTGCATTTTTTTGTACTCTGACCGTATCTGCCTCTGAAACGGCACAAAGCTGCCTTTTCAGTTTGACATTTTCTTCTTCCAGATACTCAACATATTGCCTAAGGCTTTTAACTTCACTTAAAAGCCTTGAGATATTTTCTTCAACTTCAGTAATTGCCTGATATAGCTGGCCCAACTCTATTCCTCCGCTTCTTCGGCAACGAGTTTGCGCAATTCTTCCTGGCTCTCCTTATCATATGCCTCAGAGAAAATTTGATTCTCTTTGGGTCCCTTATTTAATGTGTTGTGGCATTCATAGCAACCATTCTCATATTTAAGACAGCACATCAACCTTCCACAAATACCGGAAATTTTTGTCGGGTTAAGCGAAAGATTCTGATCTTTGGCCATCCGGATCGATACCGGTTCGAAATCTCCCAGGAAAGAGCTGCAGCACAGCTCCCTGCCACAGGAACCAAGTCCGCCAAGCATTTTCGCCTCATCCCGCACCCCGATCTGTCGGAGTTCTATGCGAGTACGGAATACGGAGGCCAGATCTTTTACCAGCTCCCTGAAATCCACCCGGCCTTCGGCTGTAAAAGAAAAAATAATCTTATTGCCGTCAAAAGTATATTCTACATCAATCAGTTTCATCGGAAGCTGATGGGCATGAATTTTTTTGAGGCATATCTGAAAAGCCTCTTTTTCTTTCTTCTCATTGTTTTGATAGATTTCTTCATCTTCGGGTGTTGCTAAGCGCAGCACCTCTTTGAGTGGCGATACCACTTCCTCTTCAGAAATTTCTTTCAACGGAATGACCGCTTTACCGTATTCCATTCCCCGTACCGTCTCCACAATAACACCGTCGTTCGGCTTTATATTGAGACTGCCGGGGAGAAAATAATAAATCTTGCCGGCTTTCTTGAAACGAATACCAACAACTTTAGCCAATATCGGTTCCTCCCAATTTCAATTGTTTTAGGGCCAGTACTTCCAGTGCCAGCCTGTGATTAACCTGTCTGCGGACGGCTTCTGTCATTTGTGTAATTTCTTTGAGAACCTGAGGTGACTGCTGCCCTTTAACCACCATTTCTTTCAGGACAATAGCCAGGACCTGCAGTAGAAGCTGGCCTTCTTCTCTTTCCATCGGAAAAAGCGCAAACATTTTCAGGAAATCTTTTTTTTCAATAGCCTCCAGATAGTTTCCCGTCAGACTCTTGATCCTGTTCAGACCGTCTTCCTGGATTTTCCTTGCCAAATCTGGATCTCCGCCGCTAAGCCGAAAAGCATCCGTCCCCTCCAGCCAATTGCTTTCTACCGGTGAAGAAAAGTAGACTTCCTGAGCACGGCTCCTTAAGGTATTTATAACTCCCTCGGCATTTCCTGTACTTAAGACAATCAACGTATCATCCGGTGGCTCCTCGGCTAGTTTAAGCAGCGCATTCGCAGCAGGGAGTGTAAGCTTGTCTGCCTGGTCAATCAGACATATCCGGAATTTTCCTTCATAAGTCTTTCGATAAAGTTTTTCCTGTATCTGAAAAATCAGTTCGATGCCAATCGATGTTTTTTGAGGCCTGATAATATAAAAATCAGGGTGATTGCCGGATAACATTTTTCGGCAATCCGGACACTCCCTGCAGGGTTTATTTTCTTTTCTACAGTTTAACATGAGAGCAAGATCTCGAACAGCCCTTTCTCTTTCAATTGTTCCACTACCGTGAAATAAGAGAAAATGAGCCATTCTTCCTTCTAGCGCTGCTTTTGTTAATAATGTATAATTGATCCCCATGATTCTATCCACCTTAAATATTCACTGCGAGAATTTCTCCGCGTTCCAAACCATCCCATCCCTGCCAGTTATATCCCCGGGCCCTGTCCAGATATTCCAGCACAAAAGAGGTAATCTCCTCTCCTGCCGCAATAATCGGGATACCCGGTGGATAAATAGAAATTGTTTCTGCAGAAATCAAACCCAGGGCATCCTTTAGTTTTACTGATCTTTTCGCTGCCAGCCATGCCTCCCTCGGCGTCAAATGCATTGGAGGGATAAGCAGGGCAACGTCTGATCCGGCAGAATTCAGAGATTGATCCGTTCTACGCTCCTTTTGCTGTCCTGCCGGCGGACGGTACTTGTCCACCAGGTATTCCAGCGCCCTAGTCAAGTGACGTACATCCTCAGGCCTGCTACCTACGCCAAGCATAAAAAGGATATTTTCTTTGTCCCATAATTCAGGCTCAATCTGGAATACCTTTCTTAGAAAATCTACGGCTTCAAACGCAGTCAAGCCCAAACCCGAAACATTGATCAGAATTTTGGACCAATCAACATCATAAATGCCATATTTCCCGGAGTCCTTACCTGTAAGTATCCGAAAAGATTCCTCCAGTTTTTGGTGCAGCAGACATACTTCTACGTAAAGATCCTGCCATATTTGTGTCTGTGTTAATCCTTCAAGCGCGGTTTCCAGAGAAGCCATTAGAAGATAGCTCGGACTGGAAGTCTGCAGAAATTCCAATGATTTTTTGAGGGCCGTACGGTTAACTCTGCTGCCCTGTACATGGAGCATTCCGGCCTGAGTAAGCGCCGCGAGGGTTTTATGAGAACTATGGAGCACCAGGTCCGCTCCTTCGGCTACAGCGCCGGCAGGGAATAGTCCTCCCTGCAAATGGGAACCATGAGCCTGATCCACCAAGATCGGAATTAAGGGAGCATTCCTGTCCCTTTGCTTGATGATTGTTTTGAGATCTGTGACTGTTCCGTAATAACTTGGGCTCGTCAGATGCAATGCCCCGATTCCTGCCAAATTTCCGGAATATTCTGCCGCATTCATTCCTAGCGCCAGATGAAAATCCGGATGGATAATCGGAGCAATATATTCGGGAGAAATCCCCGACACGATCAAGGCACCAAAAACAGACCGATGCGCCCTGCGGTCAATTCGGACCTTTCTGTCTGTCCGTAGAATTCCGGCCATTAGTGCTGCAAACATCGCCTGATTGCCTGCAGTACCTCCGTTAATCAGAAAAAAGGTCTCTTCCGATCCATAAGCTTCCGCAGCTCTTTTCTGTGCTTCAGCAATAATCCCATGTGGATGGTGGAGCATATCCAACTCTGGAAGTTCCGTCAAATCATAATCCGGGAACATCATTCCAGACAGTAGTTCCTTACTTCCTTTATGACCAGGCGTATGAAACGAAACCATACGCTGCCCACAGTAGTCATCAAGTCCTTTTTTCAGTGAATCCACCGGGTTCCTCCCCACAATAGGTATCATTTTATTTTAGCATATTTCCGCTTGTATTTCACCTTTGTTTTAGCGATTTGACTGTCCACATATGTAATCCGCAGATTGTCCGTATAGGACTTTCCGTATAAGCAGTAAATTCTCCTGATACTTTGGAGTCCGTACATCCGCAGTCATAATTTGTTCTTCACAAGCTGAGCAAATAAACTTTCCGGCAAGACGAAACCCGTCATACAGACCATTTAAGGGAGTATTCCGGCACAGTGAACAACGTGGATAAATATTATGCATTTGAAATTCATTCCTTTCAGTTAACCAGAATACTTACTGTTCATAGTATATTCTTCCCTTAAAAAAGGGTTATTAGTACCTTTTGCCGGATATGGAAAACTAAAAAAGAAGCTGCTGCAGGCAAATGTTCAATCATCCGCCTGCAGCAGCTTGTGTCTGTTCTCCAATGTTGCAGTGTTAGTTCCAATCCTGATCATTCAGGCGTTTGTAAGATTTGTAGCGTTCTCCAGCAAATTTTTCGGCTCCTTTAAAGAGGTCTTCCGCCGTATCCGGGAAAGTACGAAGCAAGGAGCTGTATCTTACTTCAGACATGATAAAATCTCTGAAGGACGCCGATGGCTCTTTCGAATCGAGGGTAAATGGTTTTTCTCCTTTTTCGAAAAGATCCGGATTATAACGGTACAGATGCCAATACCCGGCTTCAACAGCTTTCTTGGCCTGTGTGACACTTGTCGCCATACCGGAACGAATGCCATGGTTGATACAGGGTGCATACGCAATAACCAGAGAAGGTCCTTTGTACGCCTCTGCCTCCTGAATGGCCTTTAAAGTCTGAGTCATATTGGATCCCAGAGCAACCTGGGCAACGTAAACGTAGCCGTAGCTCATGGCCATCATGCCAAGGTCCTTTTTGCGGATTTTCTTGCCGGCTGCAGCAAATTTAGCAATGGCAGCACGCGGTGTTGCCTTGGAAGCCTGACCGCCTGTATTCGAATAGACTTCTGTGTCCAGAACCAGAATATTCACATCATCGCCTGAAGCTAGGACATGATCCAGTCCGCCGTACCCAATATCATACGCCCAGCCGTCTCCGCCGATGATCCACTGTGATTTTTTGACCAAGTGATCTTTCTTCTCCCAAATCTTTTGCAGAAGTTCATTGGACTTCACATCGACGGAAGCAAAAGCGGCTAACACTTTTTTGGCAGCGGCCTTGGAGGTATCTCCATTATTCATATTCTCTATCCATTCCTGGAAAGCTGCTTTCATTTCCGCAGGAATATCCAGACTTAGGGCCTGCTTCATTTCGTCGGCCATTCTGCTGCGCATCTGCTGAACACCAAGATACATACCATACCCGTATTCAGCATTGTCTTCAAACAAGGAGTTGGCCCAGGTAGGCCCTTTACCTTCTTTGTTGGTGGTATATGGAATGGAAGGAGCACTGCCACCCCAGATCGACGTACAGCCTGTGGCATTAGCAACCATCATCCGGTCCCCAAACAGCTGGGTTAAGAGTTTTACATAGGCAGTCTCTCCGCAGCCGGGGCAAGCACCGCTGAATTCAAGCAGCGGTTTAATAAACTGGCTGTTTTTCACAGAATACTTATTGCTGATTTTGTTTTCTTTATCACTTAAAGTCACCGCATACTCCCAGAGAGGCGCCTGAATCGCGGTCATCTCTTCGACCTCTTTCATAACCAGCGCTTTTTCCTTTGCCGGACAAATATCCGCGCAGTTGCCGCAGCCTGTGCAGTCGAGTGGGCTGACCTGTATACGGTACTGGAGTCCAGCAAGATCTTTGCCGGCAGCCTTGACTGCAGCAAAAGCTTCTGGGGCCTGAGCCGCTTCCTGCTCATCCATCAGGAAAGGCCGAATGGCGCTATGCGGACATACATAAGAGCACTGGTTGCATTGCGTGCAGTTCTCTTTGATCCATTCAGGAATCGCAGTGCCAATCCCGCGTTTCTCGTAAGCTGAGGTACCTAAAGGGAACGTGCCATCTTCACGGCCTAAAAATGCACTTACTGGAAGTTTGTCGCCTTCCTGAGCGGCCATAACACGCGCAACATCTTTAATAAAAGTAGGATCGTTATCATTGCCAAGGAAAATGCCCTTCTTGGCATCGGCCTCAGCCCAAGATGCGGGAACTTCAACTTTGACAAGCGCGTCACATCCAGCGTCAATTGCTTTGTTGTTCATGTCAACAATTTCTTGTCCCTTTTTGCCATAGGCTTTGATAACCGAATCTTTCAAGTACTGAAGCGCATCCTCCAGCGGAATGACTTTGGCCAGCTTGAAGAAGGCCGACTGCATAATCATATTGATCCTGCTGCCGAGTCCAATTTCTCTGGCAATCTTGCCGGCGTCAATAATATAGAACTTGGCATTCTTGTCTGCAATGGCTTTTTTTAGCGCATCAGGAAGCTTTTCATCCAGTTCTTCGACCGGCCACTGACAGTTTAGTACGAACGTGCCGCCAGGTTTCAGTCCTTTCAGAAGATGATATTTATCCACATAGGACTGGTTATGGCAGGCAATGTAGTTCGCGGTATTGACAAGGTAAGGCGCTTTAATCGGGGTTTTGCCAAATCTCAGATGCGATACGGTCGTACCTCCTGATTTCTTGCTGTCATAGGCGAAATAAGCCTGCGCGTAGAGATTCGTGAAATCTCCGATAATTTTAATCGCCTGCTTATTAGCACCGACGGTTCCATCCGCACCAAGTCCCCAGAACTGGCAGCTAATGGTTCCTTCCGGGGTTGTATCAATAAATTGCTTCTCTTCTAAAGAAGTAAACGTAACATCGTCAATAATTCCAATGGTGAAACCATGCTTAGGGCTTTCTGCTTTCAGATTTTCAAATACGGCAAGAATTTGAGAAGGGGTGGTATCCTTTGAACCTAGACCATAGCGTCCACCGACAATGACCGGCTTTTCCGTCTGTTTGGAAAAAACATCCGCAACGTCAAGGTATAAAGGCTCGCCAAGGGAACCCGGCTCTTTAGTACGTTCCAATACAGCTATTTTCTTGACTGTCTTGGGCAAAGCTGCAATAAAGTGTTCCGCGGAAAAAGGCCTGAACAGACGAACCCTTAGTACACCTACTTTTTCGCCCTTGGCTGCGAGGTAATCAATCGTTTCACTGATCGTATCTCCGACAGAACCCATAACAATAATAACCCGCTCAGCATCCGGAGCTCCATAATACTGAAAAAGCTTATATTCACGCCCTGTAAGATCCTTGTATTTTTGCATATATTCTTCGACAATCCCAGGGACCGCCTGATAAAAACGATTACTGGCTTCGCGGGCCTGAAAGTAGATATCGGGATTCTGGGCGGTCCCTCTGAGACAGGGATGTTCAGGATTCAAGGCATTGTCTCTAAACTGTTTCAATGCTTCCCAATCAAGCAATGTTCCTACTTCTTCATACTCCGGTACGTTGATCTTGGAAATTTCATGAGAAGTCCTGAAGCCGTCAAAGAAATGAAGGAACGGCACTCTGGCTTTTATGGCAGAGAGGTGAGCGATGTAAGCAAGATCCATGGCTTCCTGTACACTTCCGGAACTTAACATCGCAAAGCCGGTCATCCGGACAGACATGACATCCTGATGATCGCCAAAGATGGACAAGGCATGTGCCGCAAGTGCTCTGGCACTGACATGAAAGACACCGGGCAGCTGCTCACCGGAGACTTTATACATATTAGGAATCATCAGAAGCAGCCCTTGAGAAGCCGTATACGTCGTAGTAAGGACTCCAGCCTGCAGCGAACCATGAAAAGCACCGGCGGCTCCGCCTTCTGATTGCATCTCAACTACCTTCATCGGTTGGCCAAAAATATTTTTGCGGCCATACGCAGCCCATTCATCAACAAGCTCTGCCATGTCGGATGAAGGGGTAATCGGGAAAATAGTAGCTACTTCGGAAAACGCATATGAAGCATGCGCAGCAGCTTCGTTCCCTGACATTGTTTTCATTTTCGACATTTGTTTCTCCTCCTCGATCTTCTTGTTTGTTTTTCTTTCGTTAGAGATAACCCCTATCCGACGGACTAAATAAAAGAAACTAAAAAAATAACATTAACGGATTGAAAATGTTGCTTCGGCCAGTAGTATGCGATTGGGTAAACTACCTGGATTAGGCTACAAATACAGGGAACTATTATTTTATGATAGTCCCCTGCCATTTTAGTATACTTTTTATTTCTTCCATTCGTCAAGCTTCATTTTCTTGCAAAAGAGCTTATTTTAAAAAAATACTGTATTCAATCTGACAATTTATATTCCTATTAATTGCAGAACAGCAAGCACAATTACCCCAGGAAATCCAAGTATCGCAACAACACTCACGGTAAAGATATTAATCGGGATCTCAAATGAAAAAATGCTTAACATCAAGTCCACGATCCATAAACCGACAATTCCGCCAAGGATGTGAATGAAGAGCTTAATCAGTTTATTGGGCTTTCTTAATGA
This sequence comes from Dehalobacter sp. MCB1, assembly GCF_003590275.1. Lineage (NCBI taxonomy): Bacteria > Bacillati > Bacillota > Clostridia > Eubacteriales > Desulfitobacteriaceae > Dehalobacter > Dehalobacter sp. MCB1. Next base: position 91,652 of record NZ_LXPC01000011.1, read on the forward strand.
GGCTACGGTGACTAATATTAATAGAACAATAAATAACCCTAAAAAAACGAACGTCATGACAATGATTCCTCCCGCCGTATATCCTGTTATCAGGCTATGCCGACAGTGGACAAGATAGAACCAAAATATAGAAGGGAGTGTCCCAAATTCAGATACTCCCACAATAATCAATACAATCTAAAAAATACGGACTAACATCAAAATTACAGCTGACGCCTGCCTTCGAGTGCTCGGGCGATAGTGACTTCATCCGCGTATTCCAAATCTCCGCCTACCGGCAGGCCATGCGCGATCCTCGTCACTATAATCTCGAGGGGTTTTAGGAGCTTCGAAATATACAATGAGGTGGCTTCGCCTTCAACCGTTGGATTCACTGCCAGTACAACTTCCCGGACCTCTCCCAGCCGATGAAATAACGAAGATAGATTAAGCTGCTCCGGCCCGATCCCTTCCATTGGCGACAGTACGCCGTGTAAAACATGATAAAGCCCTTTATATTCGCCGGTCTTCTCTAGAGCAATCACATCACGGGGCTGTTCTACGACACAAAGAAGCGTTCTGTCTCTGCGCTCCCCTGAGCAAATTTTACATGGATCAATATCGGTATAATTCCCGCAAACCGTGCATTGTTTGATATCCTGTAACGCTTTCGTCACTGCCTGCGCTAGATCACCGGCTTGGTCCGGATGCCTCAAAAGATAAAAAGCAAGACGCCCTGCAGTCTTCGGCCCAACCCCAGGCAAGCGGGAAAATGCCGTAATCAAATCGGATACTGGCTGAGGGTAATATAGATAATCCATAAAATGTGTACTCCCCAGAATTTTTCTAATCGCTTGTCAACCCTAAACTGATTAGATTTAGCGTTAAATGATATCTGTAATTTAGAATAATCCGGGAATATTGAATCCTCCGGTTGCTTTGGACATACCATTCTCGACCATCGCCTGGGCGTTCCTGAGTCCCTGGTTAACTGCAGCTTTAATCATGTCCTCGAGCAGTTCAGCGTCATCCGGATCAATCGCTTCCGGCTTTATCTTGAGTTCCAAAACTTCCATTTTACCGCTGACAACGACTTCCACCATGCCACCGCCCGAAGATGCCTGAATACTTTGACTTTCCAGTTCTTCCTTCGCTTTCATCATATTCTCCTGCATCTTCTGCGCCTGTTTCAGCATCTGATTCATATTGCCCATGCCGCCGCCTTGTTTAAATCCCATGAATAACACTCTCCTTATATTTGACTATTCTTTTTTGCTATTGCTTGATCCTTTTTCTAACATTCATTTGCTCGCTTATGGCTCGCTTAAAGCTTCTATCATCTATATTACTTTTCTTTTCGTACCTGCACAAGCTGATCTCCAAATAATTCGCGGGCCTTTTGGACTAAATAGTCGTCTTCAGCCGGTTTTGTCCGGTCCGTTACTTTTTTTTTTGACTCCGAAGAATCCGCAGCTTCAGCTGGCAGAGCCTGAACCTCACTTTCAATAAGATTGTTCAGGCTGAGTTTTTTACCAAATGTTTGCAGAAGCACTTCTTCCACAACATTTTTATTTTCTACCTGATTGAATTTGTCCCGGTGGAAAGAATAACCGTCTTTAAAAACCAGATAGACCTGATCATTTTTTACGGCAAGCGGTTTTCCCTCCAACAGGAAAGCATGTGTAGATCTTTTCTGCTTACGGACTTCCTCAAGTATTCCCGACCATTTATCCTGGACCGTCTGGATGTTAATATTGCCTTGTTCAGCAGGTAAGACTTCAGTTATCTTCTGGTCCTGTCTGCTGGTTTCAACTGCCTTCGTTGAAGCCTCATCCTTGCTTTCAGTCGGATGATTACCGGTCGCCTGCACACTCTTTTGCGGCTGTTTGATGTGCGTTTTTTTAGGCTGATTTTCAGTTATATCATTTGAACCACCCGCTGTATTTGTTCCAAAAATGGTCTGCACCAAAATCATTTCCGCTGCCAGACGGGCATTGGTCGCGTAACGCAATTCCCCTTCACCCTTCATAAGGACATTGATCCAGCACAGGAGCCGGTTCAGACCGATTGTCTGACTCTGTACGACAAGCCGCCGGGTCATTTCAGGTGCCATCAAAGGTTCCTGACCACCCGCCAGATATAACAGTGCCTGCCGCAGATAGTCCAACAGTTCACGGATGATTTGCCGGGGATCCCTGCCCAGAGAAATTCCTTCTCCAAGCTTAATCAGGGTCAAAGCATAATCTTGATTCAGCAGGGAATCCGTCAGATCTGCACTGAAAGTTTCCCCAACCATGCCAATCACCTGATAAACATGCTCCGTCCCAATCGGATCATCCTGCAACAGACACTGGTCCAGGATGCTTAATGCATCGCGCAAACCACCTTCGGCCTTAGCCGCGATAACCTGCAGTGCTTTGGTCTCGATATCCCGCCCCAAAGCCTGACATACCTCCTGTAGTCTCATCGCAATGCCTTCCGCGGAGATGCGGTGGAACTCAAATCTCTGCACTCTGGATAAAATCGTCAGTGGCACTTTATGCGCCTCCGTCGTTGCCAAGACAAAGACAACATTGACCGGTGGCTCCTCCAATGTTTTGAGCAAAGCATTAAAAGCCTCAGGTGTAAGCATATGGACTTCATCAATAATATACACTTTATATTTGCCGCCGGACGACGCAAGCTTTACTTTCTCTCTTAAATCCCGGATTTCATCAATGCCCCTGTTGGAAGCGGCATCAATTTCCAGAACATCCATCGCATTTCCCTGGTCAATATCCAGACACGATGCACACCGGCTGCACGGTTCAGCGCCATCCCGGTCGGAGCAGTTCAGTGCTTTCGCCAAAATCTTCGCTGCCGAAGTCTTTCCTGTACCCCGGGGTCCGCTGAACATATAAGCATGTGCAACCTTATTCTGGTTCAGTGCATTAGTTAAGGTTATTTTGACATGTTCCTGGCCCACTATCTCACTGAATTTTTTCGGCCGCCATTCTCGATAAAGCGCAAGATATGCCATGTTATCACCCGTCACTTCCTAAATTCATAAAGAATACTTGGCTGGCGCCAAGCCGTTGGCGGAAGCCTTAGTTGCACTTAAATTTTCTGATACACCAAAAAAGATGGTCTCCAAAAACCACCTTATATAAATAAAGACCGTGCACCTTTGATCGAACCATAGCCTCCGGACGTTAACCCTGCTCGAATGCTCATTCCCGGTGACCTCGCGGCACACAGAACTAACTCCTTAGTGCTGCTTCCGTCAGGATCTGACACGGTTCAAAGCGTTCCGTTGCGCAAGACCAGAAACTCATCACATCCAGACATGGACTGCTCCGACAACCAGATCCTCATCAAAGGAATTAAACCCCGCTATAGCGGATTGCGGGTTACAAGGAACCGCTAACTCCCCGTCTAGCACGGACAAACCTTATTATACCATGAAAAAGAAAGCAAATAAATAAAAAGCCTTAAAATGTCAAGGCTTTGGATAATATCAATGGCGGAGAGAGTGGGATTCGAACCCACGACACAGTTCATCACCATGTACCCGCTTTCCAGGCGAGCGCCTTCGACCAACTCAGCCATCTCTCCAGGTCTGAAACAGTCAATTAATTCGTCAAAATCAATTTTCGCAAAAGATTTAACAAAGTCGCAAATGTTATTATACTGGCTCGGACTGCGAACGTCAACACTAATTCAATATTAATGTTCCTATAGTTTTTGCCCGTTGTGCTCATCAGCCAAATTTACTTTCAGTTCTGTCAAATTAGCTGAATCTGCTTCCTACTCTGCATTGCTTAACGGTTCAACGGCTCCAAAAATAAACATATCCATGAATTCCAGAGCGACTTGTTCAAAAGACATTCCGCTCTTTACGATAAATTCCGGACTAAGAATCTCTGACATTGCTGTTAGGCGCGAAGTCTTAAAAATCCTGGAATCTACCCGTAAACGCAGCTTGCTGCTGACTAGAAGGTGCTCAATCAACCTGTCAATCTTTTTCTGGCGGATCTGGTCAATTTTTTGCCAGAGCATCGGATAATGATTGCTTAAATCAGTCAAAAACTGAGGATTAATCAGATAAGAAATATTTTGAAGAATCCCGGCAATCATCGTGTTGATATCTTTTGCAGTGTCAGAAAGTCTCATATTTCTGGCAAGGATTTCGTCCGTAACCTTTTGGATCGTTGCTTCAAACAAGTCTTCTTTGCTGACAAAATGACGATAAATCGTCCTTTTGCTTACTCCGGCCACTTTAGCCAGTTCTTCCATAGAAAGACGAGAAAAACCCAGCGCATTTTTTATGGCTAGCTGTTCACAAGCTAGAATAATTTTTTCCCTGGTATTCACGATGATTACTCCCTTTAATCTAATTTCATGCTTAAATTGTACAGCTAAAATTTTAGGTAAATAATCAGACGATTTTCTTCTTAAACTTCAGAATACTGATCGTAAGAAACAACACTGAAAATAAAATCAGGCAAATGACCTGGCTGACCAGGTAGGAGAAACCAATTCCTTTCAGAACAATTCCTCTGATAATGTCCAGGTAATATGTCAGCGGAATCACATCACTAAGATAGTAAATGATCCTGGGCATGGCGTCTCGCGGGAAAAGAAAACCCGAAAGCATAATACTCGGAAGCATGATAAAAAAGGACATCTGGAAAGCCTGCATTTGATTTCTGGCGATATTGGATATCATAATCCCCAGACCCAGGGATGCAGTAATAAAAAACAATGTTAAACCATATAGTTCCAACAGATTTCCTTTGATCGGTACTCCAAACACCAGGACCCCGACCAGTAGTGCAACGGTAATCTGAATATAGCCCAGAAAGATGTAAGGAATGATTTTTCCGATCATCAGCTCAAATGACTTGATCGGCGTGACGATAAGCTGCTCGAGCGTTCCCTTTTCCCTCTCCCGGACCAGGGACATCGATGTCATCATCACCATGGAAAGTGTCACAACAATTCCCAGAATCCCGGGCACCATATAATAAGCAGTGATTCCATCCGGATTATACCAGGCCCGTACTCGGATGTCGTACGGCGGATTGGTCAGATCGATATTCAATTTCTGGGTAATGATTTCCTGTGATTTCAGCAGGCCGATGGAATTAGCTGTCGCCATAGCCTGGTTCGCAACCATATTATCGCTCGCATCGACAATCACCTGGACAGAGGCGGATTCGCCCTTTTGCACATTATTAGCAAAACCGGGCGGAAAAACGATTCCGACCTTTGCCTTGCCGCTGTCTATCATATCATTCACTTCCTGAAAACTGTTGGCCGCATAAAGGACGTCATAATACCCCGAAGCGCTGAAAGCCTCCAGTAAATCTCTACTCTCCCCGCTTAGGGACTGATCAAATACCACCGTTGGAATATGTTTGACTTCCGTTTGGATCGCATAACCAAAAAGAAGCAGCTGAATAAGAGGAAGCATAAACACCAGTCCCAGCGTCAGCCTATCTCTGCGAATATGCAGGAATTCCTTATAAAGAACAGCCTGAATTCTTCCCATTCGTATCCTCCTCTTCTATTCGGCGTATCCCGAGGTTCTTTGCTGTTTGGCCAAAGTTACAAAAACATCTTCCAGGGAGGGCATAATGATTTGGAGTTCGCAATCCAAGTCCTGCTCCAGCTGTGAAACATCGTCTGCTCCTTTCAGCAGAACGTGAAGGAGTGCTCCGTGAACCGTACATTCCTTAACATAAGGTATTTTTCCAATTTCCTTTACGCGCTGCATACCATCCTTGAGATTTAGCTCAACCATGCAGCCTTGAATTGTTTTCTTTTTGAGTTGATCCGGACTATCCACCGCTATAATTTTCCCGCCGGAGATAAACGCGGCTCGATGACAGCGTTCTGCTTCATCCATAAAGTGGGTTGTTACCATGACCGTGGTTCCCTCATTTGTCATTTTTTTTATGATCTGAAAGAACCTTCTGCGGCTGGTCGGGCTAACCCCACTGGTCGGTTCATCCAGGAAAAGCAGCGGCGGTTTGGCAATGATAGCGCATCCCAAGGCAAGCCGCTGCTTCCAGCCCCCGCTTAAGTTACCGGCAAGTTCATTTTCCCTTCCTGTCAGATCGGCCATCGCAATCATTTCATCCATTCTCCCGGATAAATTTTTGCGTGGAATTCCATACAGACCTGCATAGAATTTTAGATTCTCTTTCACCGTAAGGTCATCATAGAGGCTAAATCTTTGAGACATGTAGCCGATGTTTTGTTTAATTTTTTCAGCTTCCTTCCGGAGATCATAGCCAAGAACTGCCGCAGAACCCCCGGTTGGTTCCAAAATGCCGCAGAGCATTCGGATTGTCGTCGATTTGCCCGCGCCATTCGGTCCTAAAAAACCAAAAATCTCCCCTCTTCCGACCTGAAGCGAGACGTTGTCAACTGCGGTAAAGTCACCAAATTTTTTTGTCAGGCCTTCGGTAATAATCACATTTTCCATCTATTTACCTCCTGCCATGATGACAAAAACATCTTCAATGGAAGGGGCTGTTTTTTGCAGCCTGCCGAGAGTACAACCCTTCGCCGTAAGGGTCTGTTTGATTAAGGCTTCCGCTTCGGTGTTCTTGTCTATGATCAAACGGTACTTATCTCCAAACAGGGAATAATCCAGAATTCCGTCTGCTTCCCCGAACAACCAGGGTTCTTTTGTATCGGCCATAACCTCCCAGACCTGATAAGGAAATTTTTCCTTCAGGCCCACCGGCGTATCCAGCGCATGAACGCTTCCCTCATTCATGAACGCTACTCGGGTACAAAGTTCCGCTTCATCCATATATGGAGTAGACACCAGAATGGTCATTCCTTCCTGGTTCAACTGATATAAAATCTTCCAAAACTCTTTACGGAACTCCGGATCGACACCATAGGTCGGTTCATCGAGAATCAACAGTTCCGGCCTGGTGACAAGCGCGCAGGTCAGTGCCAGTTTTTGCTTCATTCCGCCGGAAAGTTGATCCGCAAATCTTTTTTTAAACGCAACGAGATTGGTGATTTCCAGAATCTCTTCCGAACGCTGGATAATGACTTCTTTTGTAAGGCTATACATCGATCCGAAAAAAAGTAAGTTCTCCATAACCGTAAGGTCGCCATAGAGGCTGAAACGCTGAGGCATATAACCAAAATTTCTGGCATCGGCGTCTTTTCCTTTTTCCCGTTCTCTATCCGTGGTGCCCAAAACCCTCACTTCACCGGCATCCGGGGTCAGCAGTCCGCAGATAACCCGGATGAGCGTCGTTTTGCCTGCTCCGTCCGGACCAATTAAACCAAAAATTTCTCCCGTGTTGACGTTCAGATTCGCATCGTTAACGGCCAGCAAAGATCCAAATTTTTTAGACAGCTGATTTACCTCAATCATCGGCCGTCTCTGCCTTCTTGATCATAACATCTGCCGGCATGCCCGGTTTCAATAATCCTTCGGAATTGTCCACTGCAATTTTGACTTTGTAGACGATATTGGCCCTTTCTCTTTTGGTTTGAATCGTTTTGGGGGTAAATTCTCCCTGACTGGCAATTTCTGCAATTGTGCCTGTAAATACCCTGTCTAGACCACTGATCGTGAAATCTGCTCCCCCTCCCAATTCTATAAAAGGCAGGTCATCTGTCGGTATATATACGTTAATCCAGACCTGGTCCAGATTAACAACCGTGGCCAACGTCGATCCGGCCGTGACATATTCACCAATTTCATAATTTTTGGTTTGAATGGTCCCGTCAATCGGGGATTTTATCTGCAGATCAGCCAACTGGGCTTCCGTTGCTTTGACAACAGTTTGCATCATCTTTACCTGATTTTCGGCAGTTATAATGATATGGTCACTGCTTCCCGACGGCAAAGCATCCAGATTGTTTTGTGCAATTGCAACATTCAGTTTGTCCCTTTCCAGCTGCGCTGCCAGATCATTACGCTGTATCTCGGCAATGATATCCGCTTTTTTGACCTTATCCCCGGATTTCCCCTGAAAATTCTGAACCTTGCCGGCGATCATTACACGCAAGTCCACGGTGGTAGCTTCAATCGTCCCGGATGCCTCAACCATCCCGTCATTGGAAGCATAAAAATACTCCCACCCCAGGTAGCCTGAAAGCAATACAACTGCAGCAATAATGGCTGCCACAATTTTCTTTTTTTTCGCCATTTTCGCGTCCCCTTTTCAAAATGTGCTTTTCTTTGTCTCTGTCGTTCCAGCAATATCATCCAGGCTATGATGCAGTTTGTCTATACTATTTTATACTAAGTGTCACAATTATATGACTATAGTGACATTGTAGCATAGCTCTATATTATTGCAAGATATGAAATCAGATTTCAAGCCAGCATAATCAGCAGTTTTTCTAGTTCTTCAAAGTGCCTAAACTGTTCTTTAATTTCCGGATAAGCTTCATTCTTGTCGTAAAGCAGCGCCTTGAATCCCAGCTTTCGTGGTGTTAAGAAATCATTCATATAGTCATCCCCAATAAAAACAGTATCATATCGACAGATCCCGGCCCTGGCTAACGCCGCCTGATAAATTGCCGGATGCGGCTTCCTCCATCCCTCCATAACTGAAGTTACGACAAAATCAAAGTAACGGTCAATCCCTGTTAAGCTCAAAAGTTCTTCGACCCCGTCTTTGACGATAAAATTGGATACCACAGCCAGCCTGTACTTTGCAGCCAGCTGAGCTAAACTGTTAGAAACGCCGGCGCCAAGATGACACTGTTTCCGATACTTACGCCAGTAATTGTCGACAAGCCGTTCGACAATTTCTGCTAGATCCGTCTCTTGGGGAGGAATTTTTGCAGCATTCCATTTTCTCCGGACAATCAGTCCGTATCTTTTCCTGATATCGCATTCCTGATTACAGGGAGAACTTGTCTTCAGCATTTTCCAGACAGAACTAAAGTGCTCAAAAAAATCGTCAAACCCGTCCCACACTTTTTCCGTCCCGGAGCCCTCATAAGCCCAAAGCGCATATTCTCTTTCCCCCGGGATATAATACATATCGATTAGTGTTTCCATGCAGTCAAAGAAAATGATTTTCTGTCTGGTCATGAAAGGTCCTTTCATATAATATATTCTAATTACTATATCCAATAATTGATTTATTATCGTATCAATCTTTATCGCCCTTTTCCAATGAAAGAGTGGCTAAATTTTTTATTTTTCTCGCATACTGATAATAATATTGTATCATTTATTATGTTGCCAAGGAGGTTGATCCAATGAAAATTGTTCCTAAACCTATCGAACATATATTAAAGAAAAAGAACATTCTTTGGAGCATGATCGTTTTGGTTATCTTGTTTTTTAGCGGATGTTCTCCTGCCGTACCTAAACCGTCCCCTTCTCCCACCGACGGACAGACTGAAAATATTGCCGCATACATTCCGTTGAACGTCGGCAATTACTGGCTCTATGAAGGAATTGGAAACGAATATGCTTCGTATACAGAAAAAGTTACCTACCAGCAGCGTAATCAATACCAGGTCATAATTGACAATGGCGGCACTGTTACAGCTAACAGATATGAAGTTGCAGCAGACCGTATTGTTAATACCTTTAGACAGTCTGAATTCTATGAAGATAAAAATATTTTGGATCAACCATCAAATATTGAGGCTATCCTTCTGCAATCACCGCTTACCGCAGGCAATTCGTGGACCAGTGAAGGAAATTCATATGAGGTCATTGACACGTCCGCCACGGTAGAAGTACCAGCTGGTATTTTTGAAAATTGCCTGACTGTAAAAATCACGTATCCTGAAAGCAGAAATTACAGCTTATATTACTATAAGAAAGACGTCGGTCTAATCAAATCTGAGTATGTGATGCCGGAAAACGAAAAAGTAGTCTCGCAGCTTAAAGAATACGATGTCCAGCACTAGTGCCTTGTCAACCAGTAGGAATATGTAGATTTAGGATAGGCATGATACTAAATAAAGAGGGTTTGCTCTGAATCAATGTTCAAACAGCAAACCCTCTTTATACTTAGATCGAATGTTTGTTTCTTTTTTTCAGGATAGCCAGACTTAAAACCATAAGCACGAATGCCGCACCGCCAATAAGATAATCTTCTCGACGGTTTATCCATCTATTAGGATTCTGACCGGGCGCTTCCTGCCAATTCATGCCCGGCATCTTTTGCTTATAATCCATTCCTTCTGGCATATTTCCCGGTGGCTGCATGCCTTGATCCTGTCTTATATCAGGATGTATTCCCTGCAGCCCTTGCTCTGCCCGTTGTCCCCATTGCGCCTGTTGTCCCTGTCTTGTCAGCGGCGGCTGTAGCCCACCTGCATTTTCACCGGCCGCATCCTCTGTTGTTCCCGATGAAGGCAGTTCCCCGCTTAGCTGTTTGGAGACATTATCAATCCGGTCCCGGATAAATGCAACCAGTCCTATCAAATTTCCGCTTCCCGGCATATTCTTTCCAGCCCCAAAGCCGCCTCGGAATGTGGTCTTACTATCTGTTATAGGTTCCTGAGAAGAGCCTTCGCCAATTGCTTGTTCAAATTGTTCCAGCGTATAGAACTTAGTTGGGTCACTTGTGACATAAGGTCTAATCAGATCCGCGGTTTTCTCGATTTTAGCCGTCATTTTCTCCAAAGCAAAAGGCCCTTCGATAAATGCTTTCATGTATTGGTGATAGACATCCTTATACGCCTGTACTTCGAGTAGTTTACCCAGCAGTGGGCGCTGGTCTAATGTCGTTCCGGAAACCGGCTGATTAATAGACAGCGCAGTACCTCCGCCAAATCCACCAAAGGACAAATTATAATCCCAGGGGAGGAAACTGAATACTCCGTTCTCCTCATATAAATAATAATTGTGGGTAAACTGTCCCTGATAGCTGTCCATATTGACAAGTACGGTATTAACTGCAAAATATCGCAGGATCTCGTCAATATTCAGGTACGTTTCTAAATCCCCGCCCTCATCCAGCGCTTTGATCATCTTGACTAAAGCCTCATTGCTGCCTTCTTTCAAGGCGGTCACAGCTTGCAGGCCGCTGTAAGATTTAATATTGTCATCACTGTAAACCAGATCGTTTCCTTTACCCCGATCACCATACGGTTTATAGAGTGTCCCATGGTCCTGGCCAAAGTACCTTTCGGCATATGCTTCTTCAACGCCCTCAACCGCCAGATATAAACCTGCTGGATGATCATTGATATAAAGGTTCGCGTAGCAATAAGCAGGAACAGGAACGCCCATCTCTTTCAGCAGCGAGTAAGATAGGTATTCCCGCATACAGGACGCATCACCCCAGCCATTGTTCAAATTCAGTTTGGTCAGCCCCGAGAGGCTTTGCCCTTCAATATAATGATCAAAATCAATTTTGAAGCTATAGCGGTCGGAATTGCTTCTCAGGACTGAATTAAGACTGGAATTGCCTTTGGTACGGATTCCGACATTTTTTGTCTTCACGCCATCGATCACAACCTGAGCCTCTTTATATTCTTCCTCTGCGGGATTTTGCAGCATGTCCTGATAATCCGCCTCAGGGATTGAAATGCGAATTTCGATGACTTTGTCAGGATTAAAGAAACGTTCCGTATAAGCGAAATAAACAGACTCTGCGGAGGAGCTGCCTGTTCCTGTTTTTCCAGTGTTCAAACGGACATTGGCACTGTCTCCCTGCTTGAAAGACAGTGCCGCATAGGCGGTCGTTAAGGTGCATACTGTAAGCAGGGCCGCAACGATCCCTGTAAATTTTTTGTCCATGTTTTAATCCCTCTTTTTCAGGTGTCGGATGTAATGCTGCTTAAAGGAAGATGATTATACTGCAAGCTCTCCGTTATAACTTACCAAAACGACATCGTTTACACCTTCTATAGCTGCCAAGGTATTGACAAAATCCGTGTTGTCGACCCTTAATCGCACTTCAACGGTAAGTTCGATTCCCTGTCCGCCGCGAACTGCTTTTGATTTAATTTTCATTCTTTTGACATGCTCCGCCAGCTTTGTTAGCAGCATTTTTTCCGCCTCGCTGTCACTGCAATTTATAACCACCATATAGGGAATTTCATTGGTTGTTTTACTTGTAAAAATGATCAGCATGATTCCGATGACAATGGACCCGCTAATGGCAAGCAGATACTGCCCGGCCCCACTGACGATTCCCGCTGCGATAGCCCAGAAGATAAAGATGATGTCCATTGGGTCTTTGATCGCTGATCTGAAACGTACGATACTTAAAGCCCCAACCATACCGAGAGAAAGAACGATGTTAGATGTGACACCCATGATAATGAGTGTGGTAATCATCGCCATACCTACTAGAGAAACATTAAAGTTCCTGGAATACATGACCCCATTGAACGTCTTCTTATACACCGCATAGATAAACAGTCCGAGTAGAAAAGAAATTAGTAACGTAATCGCCACATCAACAATAGAAAAATTTGTGACTGCGTTTTCGAGAAAACTGTTTTTAAAAATATCTGCAAAGGTAAATGTTTGATCTGTAGTAACCGCACTGGTTGTTGCATCCATGATACCATCCTCCAATGTATTCTAATTTATTTAGTGATTAAATCCATTACGGAGCTTTTACCCGTATTTTCGACATATAACATACTTTGAGATCGCTGCCTTCTGTCTGCTGTCCAATTGAATCAGGTTAGCAATATGGCTAGGCAGGTAACAGTCATATTTGATTTCCAGAATCGCCGTATTGCTCGTTAAAGCATTGGCCAGCGGGGTGGTGGAATCCAAAAAGCTGGTCGCGGCAAATCCGGTTTTTACATCACTGTCAATCGTGATTCTTACTCTACCCGGTTCCCATATATAGGCCTGACGCCGGTACTCTACAATTGTTTTCGGCTTAAACAGACCGGTTCTCATTTTTGTATAAAGGTGCCGGCATACAGCTTCCGAACGATTTCGTAAAAATTGATAGTCACCGTTGATTAAGTCTTGACATCCCTCTTCGGTCAAAATCGCACTCTCTTTAAAGCCTGACCCATTGTTCTTGACCTTCTTCTCAAGCCGGATGATTGCGGTGGAATGATCATATGTTCTGATTCTGAATTTTTCCCGATATTTAACCCCTATCAACTTCTCCAATAATGCCGTATCATTAATATCATCAAAGTAGAGACTTCTAACGGTATAAAATCCTTCCGGCCCTGTATGTTTGTCCTTAGGAAGCACCCTATTCAAACGGTTGACCAGTACTACTCTGTCGAAGTTATTGATGCTCATTTTAATTTCCTGCCGATATTTGCTCACTTGCTCACCCCTGTCGTATTATTCCAGTGATCTTTTGATGATGCTATTTTATCCACTCTATGTGTCATTAATGTGAACGCTGGTTAACAAATTTGTGAAGAATTTAGGTGATGGTTATGTTAAGAAAACGTTGGCTTCCTGTATTTGCAGCGGTGGTCTTACTTCTTAGTCTTACCGTTTGGGAAAAAACCAAGACGCCGCTGGCTTCTGAATCCACAGAATTGATGCCTGCCGCCGAAAGTGCTACTTCTGAAAGCGATTCGTCAGAGACTGCTGCTTCTGAACCTGAGGCTGCTGAATCTACGCAAATAAAACTTACGCTGCTTGGGGATATCATGTGCCACCCAACACAGTACGAAGCCGCCCAGACAAGCGGAGGCTATGATTTCAACCCTTCTTTTGAAGAAATCGGAAAAAATACAAGGCTCGCCGACCTAACACTCGCCAATCTTGAAACGACCTTGGCTGGCAAGGAGATGACTTACAGCGGTTATCCTTCTTTTAATACTCCGGAACAAATGGCTGATGCTGTCCGGAATACACTTGGTGTGGATGTTGTCTCTACCGCCAATAATCACTCTTTGGACCGGAATTTTTCGGGCCTAAGCCGGATGATCGATTTTCTGGATCAATATGGTCTGAAACACACGGGAACCTATCAGACCGCCGAAGACAGTCAAGAAATTCTGATCCAGGAAATTTCCGGCCTGCGTATCGCTTTCTTAAGCTATACCTATGGTACCAACGGAGTTACCCTTCCTAAAGGTAAAGCTTTTGCTGTGAATTATCTGGACCGGGAAAAAATTCTTAGGGATGCTGAGAAGGCGCGCACTCTGGGAGCAGACTTGGTTATTGCCTCTTTGCACTGGGGAACGGAGTATGCCGTAAAACCGTCCGCTGAACAGATCAATCTGGCCACCTGGATTTTTGAAAATACGGAGGTTGACATCATTGCGGGCAATCATGTCCATGCTGTCCAACCGATCACCTTCCTCCAAGTAAAAAGCAAGACCACTGGTAAAGAAAAAGAAGGATTGGTGATCTATGCCCAGGGAAATTTTATCTCTGATCAGAAAACAGATACAGCAAATATGGGTATTATGGTTGATATTTTTCTGGATATCCGTTCTGCCAAAAAACCAGTTATTACGCATGTTGCGTACTATCCGACCTGGGTTGATGAAACTCCGGGAGCCGGTCCTAAGACATATCGCGTCTTAAATGTGACAAAGGCCCTGGCCGATTATCAGTCAGGGCAGGATCCGCTGCTGGATAGTGCAGATTATGCAGAGATGCGGGCCTATGTATCTCAAATTAAGCAAACTATCCCTTCTGAAAATAAGATTCGCTTCGCCAACAAATAATGTATACAGTATATTTATCTGTATACATTATTTATCATTATTATCTCTTTACAGCCTGCTGAATGTTCATTATATTTTTCTTAGGCAAAGGAGCCATAAAAAAGCCAGCCTGCAGGCCGGTTTTTTTGGAGGCTTCTTTTTTGATGTCTATGGACGGCGGAAAAGGAAGCGTGGAGGCGTCTAAATAGCCTTCACGGTGTCGAATACGTTACGGACGACAAAGTATTTGACTGAACAAATGTCGCGGTGCCATAAATGGCAAAGATCTGCTGGTAAGGATGATAAGGATAAAAAGGAGAGATTGTAATGAATTATGGCGATATTGCCTTTATGCTTTTCAGCACCGCCCTAGTTTTCTTAATGATACCCGGGCTCGCTTTTTTTTATGGAGGGCTCGTCAAAAGACGCCATGTCCTGTCGATCATGATGCAAAGCATCGCTGCAATCGGAATTATCTCGATTCTCTGGATTGTTATCGGTTATACCCTGGCTTTTGGGCCGGATATCGGACATTTGATCGGTGGATTGGATTATGCGGGCTTGAGGGGTGTCGGCCTGGATCCCAAAGGGGAGGGTGCGACGATTCCCCATCTATTGTTTATGCTCTATCAGATGATGTTTGCAATTATCACTCCGGCCATTATGACCGGTGCTACAGCGGAAAGGCTGCGCTTTCCTGCCTATATCCTTTTAATATCCCTTTGGAGCCTTTTGGTTTATGTGCCCCTTGCTCATTGGATATGGGGCGGAGGATGGCTGGCTAACCTGGGCGTCTTGGATTTTGCTGGAGGGATTGTCGTCCATATTAGTTCAGGCTTTTCAGCCTTAATTGCTGCTTTATATATTGGCAAACGCTACCATAAAGACTCAGAGCAGGCTATTCCGCATAACATTCCATATGTGATCCTTGGCGGAGGTCTCCTGTGGTTCGGCTGGTTTGGGTTTAATGGTGGCAGTGAACTTGCTGCAGACGGTATTGCTGTACTTGCCTCTGCCACTACACACCTGTCTGCCTGTGCCGGTCTGCTGGGGTGGATAATTATTGAAAAACTGCTTCATGGCAAACCAACCGTACTCGGTGCTGTCTCAGGCATGGTTGCAGGGCTCGGTGCCATTACACCTGCCTGCGCTTTCGTGACTCCTCTTGCCGCTATCTTGATCGGACTGGTTTCTTCAGGTTTGTGCTACTTTGCAGTCGCTTGGCTGAAAGTTAAACTGGGTTACGATGATGCACTTGATGCTTTTGGCATTCACGGTATCGGCGGGACCTGGGGAACCCTAGCTGCCGGAATTTTCTGCACCACAGCCCTGAATCCCAATGGTGTGGATGGACTTTTCTATTCCGGGTCATTTTCCCAGGTTGGGATACAACTTTTGGCCATCCTCGCAACTTACGCTTATTGCGGCGTGATGACCTTCTTGATCCTTAAAGTCATTAGTCTCATTACTCCTCTTGCAGCGACAACTGAAGAACAGGAAACAGGCCTTGATATCAGCCAGCATGGCGAAAGCGCCTATCCGGACATTGAAGGAATGACTTCCGATTCTGCCTGGAATATGGTCAATTAATAAATGGCTGTACGAGATATATCAGATAGAACTTCTTCTATCTAAACCACTAAAAAAGGATTTTCACCGTGATCACGGTGAAAATCCTTTTTAGGTTTTGCCAGGAAAAAGTATACTTAAAATTTTTGAATGTAACAATTATTGGGCAAAGGAACGGCATAAAGATTCGACTTGAACTGCATAAGCCGATTTGTAATGCCCATTATTCTCGTAAAAGGTCAACCTGCCGTTGATCCCCAATCGATATGCTGTGTACGATTCATATTTATTCATATAGACATCCTCTAAATACCTCAGATATCCACCGGCTAAGTAGGTTGCATAATATTTGTCTGTTGACAGGAGTTCCCCGTTCGGATAAGGGATCTCTTTATGATAATATTCGGTGATGGCCATGTAGGCCGTTTTGGCTGTAGCCAATTTCATTTGGGTCGTATTGTAGGATAAGGATCCTCCATCCATATTGGTGGCAGGTACATATTTTGATTCTTGAGCAATTAAGGCAAACAGTTCATAAGGTTCCAGATGAAAGGTCTCTTCAACGCTCGCAATATACGCTAGATATTCGGCATCGACCTGATAGCCTCTGGCAATTCGTGCTAAATTCTCTTGCCTGTATGTTTGATCTTCTTTTACACTAACGACGTTACATTCTTCTTCGCTTACTTTTTCCCTGTCTTCGGCAAAGGCGGCTGTCCCGACAAACATGGCCTGTGCAGCAATCGTAAAAGCTACCAGGAACATAGCCAGGAAACGGCCAATCCTTTTCTGTTGAAACACGGTCTTTCCTCCTTAAGGACTTTTTGACAGCTTTTCGCCATCATCTTTTGTTATTTTGTCAGAATATAATTATCCTATACTTGAGATCCTCCCATAATTTTTATCTTATATCTCAAGTGACAAAATTCTACATTTTTTTACTTCAACCGATTTTACCACATCAAACCAAAAAACGCAAAAAAGAGGACCATTAATTTCCTCTATTACCATTATATATGCGGTTATTTTTGATTAATAGCGTCTTTAGAACGTCTCATATCCATTTAAAGGCCGGTGTACGGCTCAGGAGGGTTCGGAATCCCTGATCTTCTTTTTTATTTGCAGATACGTCAGCAATTCTTCCTGATCTTTTTCTTCCCAAAAATCAAAGTCGTCTAATTTCTCTAAAACTTCCCTAAAATGGACGCTTTTATCCGCCAGTGAATAAATCTCAGGTTTTGAACCCGCATCCTTCGTTTGTTCCCCTAAAAGGTAGGATACCGATACCCCTAGACCCAGGGCAATATCTGTCAGCCGATCTAAAGAAGGCCTTCTTCTGTTTTGTTCAATATCACTCAAATAAGAGATAGAAATACCGCTTCTTTCAGAAAGCTTACGAAGTGTGAGCTTCTTTTCTTTTCTTTGCTCTTTAATCTGATCACCGACAGTCAATGTAATTTCCCCCAAATTTTCGATAATAGCGAATTAATACTAGTATAATTGCTGAAAAACGCCAGGTCTACTGAATTGCTATACATTTTTGACGTAAATATGCGCAATGTGGAAGAATATCCTATATTTTCTTGGGATTGGAACCTATTTTTGGCAGACGGCTAAATTTAGCCGTTGCACAATTACGCTATATGCGTAATTATTAGGCGGAGGTGGTGTTATGTCCCTTGGTTCAAAAATCCGGGATATCCGGAAGAAAAAGCATTTAAAACAAAAGGAATTGGCTGAGATTGCCGGTATTTCCGTTTCTTATCTATGTGAAATCGAAAGAGATAAAACAAATCCATCTATTAAAACACTTTTCCATCTTACTCAAGCCCTTGGAGTCCGTCTATCGGCGCTCCTTGGCGATCAGTAATATTAGGAACAGAATATTAGTTTTGAATAAAAGGATTCTTCTGGAATAAAGTCCTTTTATTTTTTTGACAAATGCTTACCAACAATGTTAGTATAATAATTGTCTTATTTCTGATAATAAGTATTCTTACTATTTCTTGAGGTGGATAGCATGAGTCAATGCGAAGCCAAGGAAATACAAGATTTGTTTTTTTCCTTAATGGGAGATTTACACGAAAAATTCCTGTGCCATTTTCGAAAGGAATACATAGGTTCGGCTCCGCTTAAAAAAAACCATATGAAAATTATCAATCTTCTCTACCACAATGAGCAGCTGACCCTAACAAAAATAGCTAAAAAGCTGGATATAGAGAAGGGCAGCCTTACCACCCTGATCGATCAATTGACGGAATGGGGTCTAATCATCCGTTCCGAGGATAAAAACGACAGGCGGAAGTCTTTAATTTCCCTGAGTTCTTTAGGCAAAACAGAGATGGATACATTGATGGTGCTGTATGAAAAGAGACTGAATGAATTGATGTTTACTTCAGACCCCGAAGAAATGAATCAATTTATGCTGAGCCTCAGGTATGTAGTGCAATTTATGAAAAAATTGTAGAAGGGGACTGTACATGGATAAAAGTTTTGAATTCGGTAATAAAAGCATCGGGAAGCTATTATGGCAATTCTCCTGGCCGGCGATTGTCGGTATGTTGGTGAATGCCTTATATAATATTGTTGACCGGATTTTTGTGGGCCGCGGCGTTGGTACACTTGCAATTGCTGCAACGACAGTGGCCTTCCCAATTATGCTTCTGTTTATGGCACTTGGGATGCTGGTTGGTATTGGTGCAACAGCATTAATCTCCATTCGGCTCGGAGAACAGAAAAAAGAAGAAGCCGAAAAAATTGTAGGTAATGCACTTACTCTCTTGATTATGCTTCCGCTCCTTTTTATGGCCTTCTATTTCTCATTTTCTGAACAGCTTTTGGTCTTTTTTGGTGCTAATCAGGAAGTATTGCCCAATGCACTTGATTTTACCAATATTATTGTTGCAGGATCCGTTTTTGGGGCAATCGGTTTTGGCATGAACAATTTTATCAGAGCTGAAGGAAACCCCAGGATTGCGATGCTGACGCAAATTCTCGGCGCTGTGATTAACGGGGTGTTGAATTACATTTTTATTTTCCATTTGGGATTAGGTATAGCGGGTTCCGCACTCGCAACGGTCTCGGGTCAATTCATTACGTCGCTTTGGGTATTGGGCTATTTTCTTCTCGGCCACAGCACACTTAAGCTTCGCCTAAAAAATTTAAAACCGGATTTTTCGATCTATCTAGTCATATTGTCCATTGGCTTTGCTCCGTTTGCGATGCAACTTGCCAACAGTTTGCAGAATATGCTTTTGAATAAGAGTGTCATGCTTTATGGCGGCGACCTGGCGCTGTCTGCCGTCGGCGTCATTATGAGTATTTCAACATTGTTCTTTATGCCGATTATCGGTGTCAGCCAGGGTGCTCAGCCTATCATAGGCTTTAACTATGGAGCCGGGCAGTTTGAAAGAGTTAAGGCAGCGTTGAAGAAGGCCATCATCGCGAGCACCGGTATTGCTGTTGTCGGTTATCTGGTCATACATCTCTGGCCCGAACAAATTATTGGCTTGTTCAGTGACAACGATACGGCGCTTACAGTACTGGCAACTCACGTGATACTGGTATTTTTTACCATGTTCCCGCTGATTGGTTTTCAAATTATTTGCTCAAGTTACTTTCAGGCAGTCGGCAAACCGCTTCAATCATCTGTTCTGAGCCTTTCCCGGCAGGTACTGCTCTATATACCGCTTCTTTTGGTCCTGCCTCATTTTTGGGGAATTGAGGGTGTCTGGCGAGCTGCACCGATTGCGGATATCTTATCCGTTCTGATCACAGCAATGTTGATAACGCTGGAAATAAGACGGCTTAGCAAAAATCAGCCTGCTGTCAGCGTAGGATAGTTCAGGCTGATATAATGCTGAATATAAAAATAAGAACAAGGACTTCACAATTGTGAAGTCCTTGTTCTTATTTAGACGACCAGTTTTTCAGCAGATTAGGACACTGAGGGATCATCTTTGGGCAGAAACCCTTTTTACGATATAATCTCCTGATCACACCAGGAACTTCAGCAAGGCGACTACGACAGCTGCAGTCACAGCTGACAAGATGAGCGAGATAACAAACGCTACGCGTATAACTTTGTTTTCTTCTCCAAGCTTATCAATCGAAGCGGCTGCATTTTGAAGCTTTGCTGGAGAAATAACACTGGCCAGACCTCCACCAAAGGCTAAACCGGCTGTAACAATAATAATCCCTGTCAGTCCCCAGTTCAGATTACTTGCTGTTGACATGGTATATTTCGCAAACATGGCAATCGTCGAAGCTTCACTTCCGGTAATGAATCCTCCGAATAATCCGATAAAGCTTACAACAGCACCGTAGGCTCCATGAAAAGCCTGTGCGGAATAGTCTGCGAGTACTTTCACCATACTTGGGCACAGTGTTTTCGGCAGTGCGGCATTGAGATTGGAAGCCATATTAAATCCAGACATATTCATGACTTCACCGATCGCAAAGAAGATCGCCGCTGAGAAAACAGGTTTTGGTGCCCTTCGCCACCAAACTTTTATTGAATCTTTAATTTGGGCGGCTTTTGGGCGCATAATCGGGATCGAAATCAAGATGCTGACCAGAATCCAGGTGTAGGCATTCCATAAAGCTCTGGTTGCTATCGGCTTGCCGTCTGCAGATAAGCCGGGAATACCAAGCGTCAGTGTCCGGTATAAATAATCGAAAGATTCCTTCGGCAGGTTCAGCGCCAGAATCAGAACGATCAAAAGCAGCCAGGGCATAATGGCTTTCCACAAAGGATATTCTTTTTCATAGGCAAGTTCTTCCGACGTCAGCCGGCTTCGATCAATAATTTTTTTACCCGTTAGCTTAAGATACAGAACCATTACAAGAATGACTGCAAAACCACTTAAGACTCCTGTGAGGACGACCAGATTGTCATAATGATTGGTAAAATAAGCGACAATCGAAATTGTAATGCCCGTAACCAATACCGGGACAATCCCCTCTTTGACAGCTTTCCACTTTCCGACAATCCAAAGCATCGAAAAGCCGATCAGGGTAGATACAACCGGCAAAAACATAAAGAAGACGCTTCCGGCCTGAGAAAGGGTAATTTCATTGCCTTTTCCTAAAAAGCTGTTCGCAATATCCACAAACACCACAATCGGGGCACCGAGTAAGGCATACGTACACAGGGAGTCATATCCGATCGCCGGTAAAGCTATGGCTACATACGTAGAGTATCCCATCGCAATTAAGATAGGCGGCAGAAGAGATACGGGAGTTGCCCCGACGGCAACCATCAGCGTTCCAAATCCAATGTTAATCATCATAATCTGAACGGCTCTGTTTTCACTGGCTAAGGTTTTAATAAATATAATAATTCGTCTTAAGGCCCCTGTCTTTTCCATATAGGCCATTTGCAGCAGCGATGTGGCTACGATCAATGATACCGAAAAAGATTTAATCAGACCGGCCAGTGTCGAGCGTACAATGACTTCTCCCGACGTCTGGAAAAACAAAAACGCCACAAGAGAAACAGCAAGCCAACCCACAATTCCACTGGTATGGGCTGGCTTTTTAAACACAATAAGCATAACAACAATGACTACTATTGGCAGCAGTGCAAGCAGTAGTGGCAACATTCTCTCCCATCCTTCCATTCTACAAGTATATTTTTTTATTACTACCTACTTATAATATATGATTATGTTCAAAAAAAAAAGAACTTTTTTTGCTTTTTACTTTTTGCGTTTTATGTTTCAGACCAACAGAAAGGCCCGCTTTTCACATGAAAAACGAGCCAAAACTGAAGATTTTCTCAGCTAAGGGATCCTGACATATTGCGCAGGGCCCGGAACAATGATCCATCCGTCGTAAATGATGCTGATACTGAAATAGTAGTACTCACCGGAAACTAAATTACCCTGGATATCACCCTGATAATAAGTGTCAGCGTTTATTGTCACCGAAGTCCTGTTCCGGTCGGTAATCCACTCCAGATAACCGTCATTTGGATATTTTGGGTTGGGATTACTCTTTGAAATGACCACTTTGTAGCCTTCAAAATTTGCTGCTTCTGAAGCTGGCCAGCTCAAAACCAAATTACTGTCGCTGGCTGTTGCCGATATGGCAATCGGATCCAAGCTCTGTTGGACACCTTCCTTCTCTGCTAGTGGATCGTATCCATCGGCCGGATACGTGACATGGACGGCATTTCCGGCAACCTTGCCATCGCTGTATAAAGCCGTCACACTAACGTAATACGCCTGTCCGGGAGTCAGATAACTGCCAAAGTCTCCGCCGTGATACGCTGTGCTGTTGTCGATTACCCACCGGCTGGTGCTTTGATTGGTAATGTAGGTCAAATAACCGCTACTGGGATAGGCCGGTCTGGAATTATTTTTGGAAATAACGACCTTATAGCCCTGGAAGCTTTCACTGTAAATCGAATTCCATTTGACAATGAGCCGGTTGTTGTCCGTAGAAACGGTTACCTGAGGCGCCTTTGAAGAGGGAGATACAGCTGGTTTGACAGTGGGTTTTGTTTCTGTAGCCGGTGTTTCCTTGGTGGGTTGCGTTGTTTCGGTCGGCGTTGCGATAGCTTCCTCGGCAGGTTCCGGTGAAGAGACAGCCGTACCGACCGGATACGTCAATTGCAAACTGTCACCCGGAACGGTCTTATCCGAATAAAGCACCGTAATACTAAAATAGTATTTTTCACCAGGGACAAGTTTCTCGCCAAAGTCTCCGTTTTTATATGCTTCACTGTTATTGATCACCGCACTGGTCGTGGTCTTGTCGGTAATGTAGTATAAATACCCGTCGTCAGGATACTTCGGATTCGGATTGCTCTTTGAAATCACCACTTTATAGCCGGAAAATTTAGGATGATCAACCTGGTCCCAATGTAAGATAATTTTATCACCGGAAATCTCCCCATTCACTGCCACAGCAACATAAGGAGTTTTATCTTCGCCTATTCTTAATCCGGACCAGGAAGCATTTTGCGCATAACCATAGGTGACTATGCCTAAACAAAAAATGACTGCACATATCGCGATTGCAATATTTCTAGATAAACGAGGTTTCATGGTTTTTCTCCTTTCATACCACCGGTTGCATGCGAGTAACTTACTCTCAATTAAAAAATAAGATTAACTACGTGAAATTTAAATTCTACAGTATTAATTTAATTCCTTTTTCTTCCTTAATATTTAGGAATTAAGTCCCATCAAATTAGGAAATATGGATCTGCATAATCCCAAATGATAGTTTGATACAAACGGAGAGGAGTATGTCATTTAATGTCGAATCATTGATTCTAAATACACTTTTTAATTCTTTCTAAAGGAGAGGAGGGACTATGATGAAAGAGCCAGTTGAGTTGATCCAATCAAATCAAACATTTTTAATTAGACGTACCTTAGAATATGCAAAAATGCATAATTATACAAAATACACCTCTACTCTGGAAGAAGCTTGGCGTACATCAATTGACGGGTTATCCGAAGCTTTAATCTCAGTTCTCAAGTCCTGTGAATCTATACCTGAATTAAATGTGGATGAAGATTATGTAAATGATCCAATTGGTTCTTTTGGGATACTTGAAGCACAGCTTCATCGTAAACGTGGAGTTACCCTAGAAATGTTTTTAGGATTGATGAAATATTATCGTCAATCCTATCTCGATCTGATAATAGAAACTTATAGAAAAAAAAATATAGATTGTGATTACTTCTTATTGTTTATTAATCGGTTTTTTGATCGTGTAGAATTAGCTTTTAGCAGTGAGTGGATCAACGAGAAAAAGGAAGTACTTACGCTAAGTCTTCAAAATACAAATCGTATGATGACGAATGAAAAGAATAAGTATTTAACAATATTTGAAAGCATTCCAACTCCTTCGATCATTTTGGATAGTAATAATATGATTGACAACATGAACAATGCTGCTAAAGAGTTTCTTAAGTCTGCAGGAATTGATGGGACATCTTATTATTCCAGTGAAAAACATAAAATATATTTAGTACATGCATTACCTTGGCTTGCAGAAGAATTCACTACTTTTATCAGCGGAAATGATATTGAAATATCCATTGAAAAGAATTTGAAGATGCTCGAATTAGAAACCAGGAATCTGGTTATAAACTTTCACCGCATGCTGGACGTAAGTGAAAAATATAAAGGTACAGTGATCATATTTACGGATTTAACATATAGAAAACAAATTGAGGACAGGTTAAAATTTATCAGTTTTCACGATGATCTTACAGGATTATACAACAGAGCATTCTTTAATGAAGAATTGTTAAGACTGTGTTCAGGCAGGTCTAATCCAGTAGCGATTATAGAATGTGATGTTGACGGGCTTAAAGTAGCAAACGATACTTTGGGACATCATGCCGGAGATTTGCTTATTACTTCCACTGCTTCAATACTTCGTCGTTCTGTCCGAGAAAACGACGTTGCTGCCCGGGTAGGTGGTGATGAATTTGCAATTATTTTACCAAATTGTTCACCTGGCTCATTAAAAGAGGTCTGTCAAAGAATCGAATTTGAACTCGACAAACATAACAAAGAAAACTCTTATTTACCTGTGAGTTTTTCCATTGGTGCTGCATTAGGGAATGCTCATAATGGCAGCTTAGATCACATTTATAGGAATGCTGATAATGAAATGTATAAAAATAAACAAGAAAAGCGAGAGCAATACAAGCTTTGGTTCAACTCGTTATATGCTAAGTATGGGGACAAACTATTTAATAACTAATTTACTTTGCCACCAGGCCATGGATGACAGCAGGAGCGGCCGCCCGTTCGAATCCCACCTTCTTATTTAAATAAGCTCCATCTTACGATGAAGCTTTATCTTCAATGGCGGAGAAGGTGGGATTCGAACCCACGTGCCCTTGCGGACAACCGCATTTCGAGTGCAACTATTAAAGCAGGAAATAGTGGAAATTAGCAGTAAATACATGTAGATAAAAATCCACGAGAACCTTATGGAATCAGGGTTTCAGAGAATTTTTCCTTATTTACAAGGAAAGTAGAACATAGCAAAAAAATAACGAAAAAATTGATCCAAAACCTGTTTTGGATAGAACTCGGATAGAACTAGAAAAAACTATCATTTTTAACTCTTAGATTTGCTTTCACCACTTGCCGTTGACAAATTCGAGAAAAGTGAGTGAAGTAAATGAATTTTGATGAATATTGTTCTTCAGTAATTGATCGTTATCCTGAATATGTCACGCAGAAAGAAATGTGTGTCATCTTGGGTATTTGCACATCCACGGCCTACTCCATCCAGAAAAAAGGCATGATTCCATTTGAATATATAAACACATCAGAAGGAAGAAGACAACGGATAAAGATTATCGACATTCTGCGATACCAATACGAAACGATGTGCTTCGCTGAATCAGAAAATGAGTTTATTGAAGGTTTGCACCGTTATTACCAAAAGCAATTGCGTAAATTCCCTAAACTGCTTTTAGTTTCTGATGTAATGCGTTTTACCGGATATTCAAAAACAGCAGTAAACAATTGGATACTGCGCAATGAATTGAAGCCTCTGATCTTTAAAAACAAGCGAATACAATCATTTCGTAGAGGTAAGGGGTCCTTTATAACAAAAGATACTTTCCTTGATTTTTTAATCGGCCCGTATTATAGAAACATAACAAGGAAATCAGACGTGCATAAAGAGCAAGCCAGACAATTTGAGCAACTCTTTGATACTTTCATGTCAAAGCGAGGTGCCGTGAGTGTCTGACTATAGCTTTCTAATAGATAGGTATCCCGAATTTATAACGAAAGATCAATTCTACAAGATATGCCATATTAGCAAAAATACAGCGCGTCATTATCTGGAAAATGGCTTTATTCCTTGCATTGATTCTGGCAAAAAGACACGCAGATATAAAATTGCAATAAAAGATATTATTTTCTTCTTAGAAGACAGAGACAAAAATCCTAAAAAATATTATCTGCCTAATCATTATAACAATCCATTTTTACCGAGTGAGATTAGGCGATATAAGCCCAAACCGCGGTCTGATTATTATAAAGATCATTACAAGCTAAAGGGTATAAATGAGGTTAGAGATTACATGCAATATCTTGAACTGCAATTTGCAGATTATCCAGATATGATGACCAGTTTGCAAATACAACAAGTCACCGGTCATTCAACAAGTACAATAATTTCATGGTGCAAATTCAGTAAGGTAAAATATATCAGACGCCGTAATGCATACCTTCTTCAGAAAAAGAGTGTCATTGAATATTTGTTTAATAGGGAGTTGCAACAATGAGGGTCGAGCCGTTTGTTCTGTTATAGAGCAAATGGCTTTTTTGCATGAAAGGAGGAAATTTAAGTGTCAAAAGTAATTGCCTTGGCCAATCAAAAAGGTGGCACTGGAAAAACGACGACAGCAGTCAATCTGGGCATCGGACTTGCCAGGCAAGGAAAAAAAGTATTACTGGTGGACTCGGACGCACAGGGCAATCTGACGGATTCTTTAGGCTATCAAGAGCCAGACAATCTTCCTGTTTCATTGGCCAGCGTCCTAACCAAAATCATGACGGAGGAACCGTATGAACCTGATGAGGGTATCCTTCACCATGCAGAAGGCGTAGACCTGATGCCGGGAAACATTGAACTGTCTGCTATTGAGGTGTCGCTGGTCAACACCATGAGCCGGGAAACGATACTCCGCACATATATCAACACGGTCAAAGACAGGTATGATTATGTGCTAATAGATTGCATGCCCTCTCTTGGCATGATGACTATCAACGCCCTTGCAGCCGCAGACAGCGTAATCATTCCCGTCCAGGCCCACTATTTGCCCGCTAAAGGAATGACACAGCTTTTACAGACCATTGCCAGGGTGAGAAGGCAAATCAATCCCAGGCTTACCATTGACGGTGTGTTGCTAACAATGATGGATAACCGCACCAATTTCGCAAAGGATATTTCCTTTGTCCTGCGGCGGGACTACGGCGACAAACTGCGAGTCTTTCAAACAGAAATTCCCCTGTCCATCCGGGCGGCTGAAACAAGCGCGCAGGGAAAAAGCATTTATGCGTTCGATCCGCACGGAATAGCTGCCAGAGCCTATCAAGCCTTTACGAAGGAGGTGCAGGACATTGACGAAAAACGACGTGCGAAGCAGCATCAAGCTGACCTCAGTAGATGAATTATTTACCACGGAGGAAAACCGTGCAGATAGTCAGCGGGAAAAGGTTCTGGATATTTCTCTGTCGGAAATCAGTGATTTTCCAAGCCATCCTTTTAAAGTAAAAGCGGATGAAGCTATGCTGGAAATGGCAGACAGCGTAACGCAGTACGGCGTTTTAGTTCCCGGTCTTGTGCGCCCCAAACCGGACGGCGGCTATGAAATGGTAGCCGGTCACCGCCGCAAAAAAGCAAGCGAACTTGCGGGCAAGAAAACAATGCCTTGTATTGTCCGCGAATTGGACGACGATGAAGCCACAATTATTATGGTTGACAGCAACTTGCAACGGGAGAGCATTTTGCCAAGTGAAAAAGCTTTTGCCTACAGAATGAAGTTGGAAGCCATGAAACGACAGGGACAAAGAACAGATTTAACTTCTCGACCAGTGGTCGAGAAGTCTGTAAGTGCAGATATACTAGGTGAAAACACAGGAGAAAGTGGGAGACAAATACAAAGGTATATTCGACTCACAGAACTTATTCCTTCTATATTGCAAATGGTTGATGATAATCAGGTTGCTTTTCGTCCCGCTGTGGAGCTTTCCTACCTGTCCGAAAATGAACAGCAGGACCTTTACAATACCATACAGTCGGAGGACTGCACCCCTTCCCTGTCACAAGCACAGCGGCTGAAGAAGTTCAGCCAGGATGGCAGACTTAACATTGACGTTATCTATTCCATTCTATCGGAAGAAAAGCCCAATCAAAAAGAAAGATTCCATATTCAGCGTGACCGTATCGACCGCTATTTTCCTAAAAACTTTACCGAAAAACAAAAGGAGGAGTTAGTTGTCCAGCTTCTGGAAAGCTGGTTCAAGAAGCGCCATCGGGAGCAGCAGGAACGATGAAACAGGTTACTACAGCTGCATAAAAATAATCATTTTGCTCTTAAATCAGTAGGAGCATTTTTTATTGTCCTTTTTTAAAAGGAGGTGCCTCTATGTACTTTACAGAAGGACAGTTGCGCAAATACGAACGCATTATGCAGGAGAAACCGGAATTTGACCGCGAAAGTATTAGTACTAAAACGGTGGAAGAGCGGGATTGCAAGCACTGTCTTTACTTTGTCAAGCATCACAGTAAATGCAGCAAGAAAAAGTGCATTTTGTTTGAAGCTTAACAACCTTATAGAAATTGTATGCCAAGGGGGTGGTATGTCCATTTGTTTGCAGTCATCGAATTGGGGACTTGCCGTTTCCCCCTCCCCACACCCCTCCCCTCAAAATTTACCAGCCGAAAAAGAAATACTCTTGGTCTGGTAAACCACTAAATTGATCCCAGAAAGGAACCTTTTTATGAAACAGACAGCAGAAAAGAAGCCGAAAGTCTTTCGTACCCTTATTCGCCAGGTTCATACGGGCAATAAAAAGATACAGAAGGATAACAAAGTTCAGGCTACTGAGAAGGAGCGAAAAAACCAACCGCCCTTCTTTTTCGGCCTGTAATGGTGCTCTCTATTTAAATGCAGGGAGCTTTTTTTTATGAACGGGATGGCGATACCATCCCTATTCCGCCATCCATTTGATTGGAGTGATAGCAAAATGGATGATTCTAAACGCATGGTAGATACCTATGAGGTAAAACTCGCCATCCATGTTGGAGATAAAGAAATCTTATTTTTAGTGAACGATAAAAACCCCTCCTGTCCATATATTGTCTGCAACTGTTCCTGGGATAACCATTTAGGCCTTGACCAATATAGTAATGCTATGGGAAGCGTAGATTATCTGGAAATGATCACTGAGTTTACCGACCGTATCAAAACACAATGTGAAGCAGTTAAAGCGGAACGGCACAAAATCACGGTTCCTTTGCAGCCTTTTACCTTGAAGCATTGCATTCCAAATGATTACAAAGAGAGCATTGAAAACAAAGTAGTAATCATCCGCCCGGAGTGTCTGCGCCACGAATATCGCACCGCCGATAAGCAGCTTGTGCTGGTCACTGGCGGTTTTGGCGCTCATGGCAATTCCAGAGGCCGCGCGGTCTACACCGTCAACCTTTACTCCGGCAAGGAATCGCGCTGGAACCGGGAGGACATTTTGGGTACGCTCAAGCCGGAATATATGCCCGATT
This sequence comes from Dehalobacter sp. MCB1, assembly GCF_003590275.1. Classification (NCBI taxonomy): domain Bacteria; kingdom Bacillati; phylum Bacillota; class Clostridia; order Eubacteriales; family Desulfitobacteriaceae; genus Dehalobacter; species Dehalobacter sp. MCB1. The sequence continues at coordinate 121,068 of NZ_LXPC01000011.1, forward strand.
GGGCGAAAGAACGCCTGAAACAAATACAGGCGGAGCGGCAGGCAAAGCAGCAAAAACACGAACAAGAGCGTTAGGGGGTTTGGGTTATGGAGAAGGAGATTAATGCCGGGTATACCATCACCGACCGACTAAGCGTGGGTAATGCTGAATTTGTCATCGGGCAGAGCGAAAGTGCTCCCGCCAAATTTGTAACCTGGAAGGTCAAAAAGGGGGAAAAGGATTATTATTGGGGCCATTACTGCAATGACCGCCTGACCGCCCTTGAAGATTTGTGCAACCGCGCGCTGGATGAAGTCCATCATTTGAAAAGCCTCCGGCAGGAACAAAACGTCGGCGAGAATCCGGCGAGGCAGAACGGGAAGAAAAAGTCTGTGCCGGAGCGTTAGGAGAGTTACAGCAGAGCGATTATAACTTCTATGCTAACTGCTATAAAAAGGCAAGAGAACGGCTCACGGTAAAGGTAATGGCGAAAAATAAAGCCTGCTCCCAAAAAGGAAAAATGAAGTCCGGAACGATAATGGGCCTTGTTGTTCGGAGCAAACAGGAAGGTTATCCACAACCAATACTCATTTAAGGAAGGAGGGATAAATGTTGGTAACGAAATTGCAGTTAATTACAGAGTTATCGCAGACAACAGCCCGCAGTATCACAAGAAACTATGTCAACTGGACCTTCTTTCTGAAAACGGCTGCCTGGAACTATAAATACCCGTTTCAGGACCAGCTTTTGATTTACGCGCAGCGACCTGACGCGACAGCCTGCGCTCCCATCGAAATATGGAATCAAAAATTGGGTCGTTGGGTCAACCGCGGGGCAAAGGGCATTGCCCTCATCAATGACAGCGGGGCCCGGTTGAGCCTGCACCATGTGTTCGACGTGTCCGACACCAACAGCCGGTATAACCGTCCCGACATCCTTTGGACCATGCGGGACCGGTACGCCGAAACTGTAACGGAAACGCTGGGGAATGCCTTTGGCGACCTGGACGATAAAAGCAACTTGCCCGCCGCCCTGGTTTCAGCCGCCCACAATGCGGTGGAGGACAATTTTACGGATTATCTGCCCGAATTGCTTTCCTTTCGGGAGAACAGTTTTTTGGAGGAACTGGATGACCTCAATGTCGAAATCTTTTTTAGGAACGCTTTAAAAAGCTCCGTGGCCTACATGCTCTTAGTCCGATGTGGCTGCAATGCCGATCAATACCTGACCTTAGAGGATTTTCAGGACGTTGCCAATTTCAATACACTGGATACCGTTTCCCGCTTGGGAACCGCCACCAGCGATATTTCCGAAATGCTCCTGCGGGAAATCGAGACGACGGTCAAGGAACTGCAAATCGCAGAGAAAAAACAAAATCGCACCATTGCAAAAATTCAGGACGTTCCGCACAATGAAAGCGTAAAGCATGCTCAAGAGCCTGAAAGGATTGGTGAATATGGAACTGACCTACACCCAACAGTGCGATTACCTGATACCCAACCTGACGCTGCCGGAGGAAGCAACGCCCATAGGCAAGTTTGGGATGTTGCGCAAGACATATCTGAAAAACCACAGAAAAGGGATGTACGCCAGCCTGATGCTGTCTGGCAAGCTGAACAGCCACCTGGCGGAGACCGACTGGACGGCGAAGGAGCGCATCGAACAGATTACGGCGAAGCTCTTGCAGAGAAGTCCCGCGCCGGACAAGGCGATCGACCCGCTTGGCTGGACGGGGCACCTGAACAGTCTACGGCATTCGGCGGAGGAAACAGTCCTGGCGGAGATCGTTTACAGCTAACCATTTTCCCTACTGTTGAACAGCAACTTGAAACCATAGAACAGGCGGAGGACGAAAAAACCTCCGCTTTTTCTATTCCCCAGGAAGAAATCGACCATGCCCTATGCCGGGGCACGGGTTTCCAAAACGGCAAATTCCGTGTTTATCTCCACTATAGGGAACAGCATACCGCAAAAGAAACCATTGATTTTTTAAAGCGAGAGTACGGAATCGGCGGCGGTACTCATATTTTCCTGGATGGAACCTGTGGCAACCAATGGCATGACAGTAAAGGGATCTCCTTAAGCAAAAGCGGCAGCTTCATAACAAATCCGGGATTAAGACTGTCCTGGAACCAGGTTGCCAAACGGCTTGGTGAATTGATTGCCGCCGGCCGCTATTTGAACGGCGAGGAAAGAGAATACCTGGAAATAGAATACCTCCCAATTTATGAACAGCTGGTGGAGGAACGCCGCAGGCAGCTTTCCGAACAAGCCTACGCCCGGGAAATCCTGAACCGGGAACCAGCCTCCTTCGAAAAACGGGAGCCGCCATCAAGGGAAAATGCCCATTACGCCTTCTCTCTTGGCGACACTGTGTATCTTGGCGCGGATGAATATGAGATTTTTTCCTTTGACGGAGGCAGGTTTATTCTCCGGGACATAAGCTTTCCGCTGTTCAGCAAAGAGCTGGCACGGGATGACTTTGACCGGATGCTGCGGGAAAATCCCTTAAACGACCATCTTATTGCAGACGAGAGAGGACCGGTGAAACCAGCCGAAGAAAAGATGGAAATACTGTCCCCCCGTGTGCTGTATCAGGCGTATCTGCCCCAAATAGTCAATAAGATACGAACCGACCAGATCTACCCATACCTCCGGGACAGGGATACCGACCCTGACAGTGCGGAACGGGAGCTGGACGAGGCCATCGACCGCATTGTCTATTCCATGCGGGAGGAACACTCGGCTTTTTATGAAGCCTATGCCACCCTGCCCCGGTTTAAGGAATGGCTTGCCGAGGATGTATTCCAGCGGACTTACGAAGATTATCTGACGGAAAAAAGAGACAACGTTACCCTTCATACCGAAGATCCCGACGCCCCTGCCTGGGTGCGGGCAACGGGCGATCCGGACATTACCCGCGAAGGCGGCACTGTCACCCTTAACAGCGGCGGCATCAAACTCCATACGGAGTTTGATGCCGCCCTGCCGGATGCTCAAGCGGGAGAGACGGAAAAGCAACCGGCCGAAAAAGAAATGGCTGTAGGCATGGAATTTGCTATTAAGGACCGGCACTATGCCATAGACAGCATTAATGAGAAAACCGGCACGGTCAGCCTGCGGGATATTACCTTCCAACAAAACACCGGCTTCCCCATTTTCCGCAGCGAGACCATTGGGTTTGTCCGCAGCGTTTTGGAGCAGACGAAAGAACCCGTGTGGCAAGAAACTCGGGATGGCCAAGTATCGAAAGTCATCATTGACCTTCAGCAGGAAACGCCAAAACAACTACGTGTCGATTTCCGAATCATCGACGACAACCTGGGCGCTGGCGGCCAAAAAACCAAATATGGCTGGAATGTTGCAGCTATCCGCCTATTGAACAAACTAGAGGAACAAAACCGCCTTGCCACCCCGGAGGAACAGGAGATCCTTTCAAACTACGTCGGATGGGGCGGCATCCCGCAGGTGTTTGACGAGCAGAACAGCCAGTGGGCGAAGGAATACATCGAATTGAAGGAGCTGCTCACTGAGGAGGAATATACATCCGCACGGGCCTCCACCTTAAATGCCCATTATACCTCCCCCACCATCATCAAGGCCATGTACGCCTGTCTGGAAAACATGGGTTTTAAGACAGGCAATATTTTGGAGCCCGCCTGCGGCATCGGTAACTTTTTCGGCCTTGTACCGGAGAGCATGAAAAACTCCAAACTGTATGGCATCGAACTAGACAGCATCACGGGGCGTATGGCCAAACAGCTTTACCAGCAAGCCAGTATCGCAGTGCAGGGCTTTGAGGAAACCAACCTGCCCGACAGCTTTTTCGACCTGGCTATAGGCAACGTGCCTTTCGGCAGCTACGGGGTAGCGGATAAAAAGTACGACAAGTACAAGTTTTACATCCACGATTATTTTTTCGCCAAAACTTTAGACAAGGTGCGGCCCGGAGGCATAATCGCCTTTATCTCTTCCAAAGGCACGATGGATAAGCAAAACCCTGAAGTCCGCAAGTACATCGCCCAGCGGGCCGAACTATTGGGAGCCGTCAGACTTCCCAACAATGCTTTCCTTACCAACGCCGGAACCGAGGTTACGACCGACATCCTTTTCCTGCAAAAGCGCGACCGGGTTATCGACATTGAACCGGATTGGGTGCATCTTTCCACGACTGAGGATGGCGTGCCAATCAATCAGTATTTCGCAGCCAACCCGGACATGGTGCTGGGCACGATGGCCTTTGACGACCGGATGTACGGCAATCAAAGCGAAACTACCTGTATCCCTTATGAGGGTGCCGACCTTGCTGAGCTTTTGCGCGAGGCGCTGGAAAACATCCATGCGGAAATCACGGAATACGAACTTGATGATGTCACCGAACAAGCGGATACTTCCATCCCGGCAGATCCGAATGTGCGAAATTTCAGCTTTTGCCTGGTGGACGGCGAAATCTATTACCGCGAAAACAGCCGGATGAACAAGGTAGAAGTTTCCGTCACGGCGGCCAATCGAATCAGGGGCATGATCGCCACCCGGGACTGTGTCCGTGAACTCATCGAATACCAAACCGAGGATTACTCAGACGAAATTATCCGGGAACAGCAACGCAATCTGAACCGCCTGTATGACGACTTTGTCGCAAAGTATGGACTTTTGAGCAGCCGCGGCAACAACATGTCCTTCTCCGACGACAGCTCCTACTGCCTGCTCTGCTCTCTGGAGATTCTGGACGAGAACGGCGAATTGGAGCGCAAGGCGGATATGTTCACCAAGCGCACTATCAAACAGCGCACCGTCGTCACCCATGTGGATACCGCCACCGAAGCACTGGCCATTTCCATTGCGGAAAAAGCCTGTGTGGACATGGTTTTCATGCAAGGTCTCACAGGGCTTTCCGAGGAACAGCTTGTAGAACACCTAGAAGGCGTTATCTTCCGCAGCCTTGGAGAACAAGACCCTGCGCATGTGCCGAAAGATTTTTTCGATATAACCCGTTGCCCCTTTGTCACAGCAGATGAATATCTTTCCGGTAATGTCAGGAATAAGCTGCGCCTTGCCAGAGGACTTGCAGAAATGCGCCCTGATCTTGCGGAACATCTTACTCCGAACATCAGGGCACTGGAAGCTGTACAGCCGAAGGATTTGGACGCTTCCGAAATCGACGTCCGGCTGGGCGCGACCTGGCTGCCTCCAGAGGTGGTCAAGGACTTCATCTTTGAACTTTTGGAAACTCCCCTTATGTACAGGCGCTACATCGACGTTTTTTATTCCTCCTATACCGCCAACTGGAATGTTAAGGGCAAAAGCGACGACCGCAGCGACAATATCAAAGCCAATGTCACCTACGGGACCAAACGCATCAATGCCTACAAAATAATCGAGGAAACCCTGAATCTCCGGGATGTGCGTATTTTCGACACGGTTTATGAGGACGGCGCTGAGAAGCGTGTGCTGAACAAAAAAGAAACCGCCATTGCCCAGCAGAAGCAGGAGGCCATCAAGGAAGCGTTCCAAAGCTGGATATGGAAAGACCCCCAGCGCCGGGAACAACTGACCAGGCTCTATAACGACCGATTCAACTCCATCCGTCCCCGCGAGTACGACGGCAGCCATATCCGGTTTACCGGTATGAATCCGGAAATAACTCTGCGTAAGCACCAGGTGGATGCGGTCGCTCACATCCTGTACGGCGGCAATACGTTATTGGCACACTGTGTCGGCGCGGGCAAAACCTACGAGATGACGGCGGCTGCCATGGAAAGCAAGCATTTGGGGCTTTGTAACAAAAGCATGTTCGTCGTTCCCAACCACCTAACCGAGCAGTGGGCCGGGGAATTTTTACAGCTCTACCCGTCAGCCAACATCCTTGTAGCGACGAAAAAGGACTTTGAAACCAAAAACCGTAAGAAATTCTGCGCCAGAATCGCCACTGGCGACTACGACGCGGTAATTATCGGCCACAGTCAGTTTGAGAAAATTCCCATTTCCGCTGAGCGCCAAAAACGGCAGCTGCAGGAGCAAATTGCGGAGATTACCAACGGGATCCAGGAACTTAAGGAGGAGCGGGGCGAGCGTTACGCCATCAAACAGCTTGAAAAGACAAAGAAAACCTTAAAGCTGAAGTTGGATAAGCTCAATGACACCAGCCGCAAGGATGATGTCGTCACTTTTGAAGAATTAGGCGTTGACCGCTTATTTGTGGACGAGGCCGATTTTTACAAGAACCTGTTCTTATACACCAAAATGCGCAACGTGGCAGGCCTGTCCCAGACTGAGGCGCAGAAGTCCTCCGACATGTTTGCCAAGTGCCGTTACCTGGATGAGCTGACAGAGGGACGCGGCATCATCTTCGCCACAGGAACACCCATTTCCAACTCCATCACCGAGATGTATACCATGCAGCGGTATCTCCAATACAAGGCTCTGCGCATAAACGGACTCCAGCATTTCGATTGTTGGGCCTCTACCTTTGGGGAAACCGTTACCGCTATCGAACTTGCGCCGGAGGGAACGGGCTACCGGGCCAAAACTAGGTTCGCCCGCTTCTATAACCTGCCGGAACTGATGAACATGTTCAAGGAAATCGCTGACATCAAGACCGCGGACATGCTTAACCTTCCCGTGCCGAAAGCCAACTACCATAATGTTGCGGTCAAGCCGAGCGAATTCCAGCAGGATATGGTAGCTGAGCTAGCGGAGCGTGCCGAACGGGTGCGCAACCGGATGGTAGAGCCGAATGAGGACAACATGCTGAAAATAACCAACGATGGCCGCAAGCTGGCTCTTGACCAGCGGTTGGTGAGTCCCATGCTTCCCGATCATGAAGACAGTAAGGTAAACGCCTGCGTGGGAAATGTGTTCCGTTTCTGGCGAGAAAACAGAGAGAAGAAGTTGACGCAGCTTGTGTTCTGTGACCTGTCCACACCTAAAGGTGATGGAAATTTCAACGTATACGATGATGTACGCCAAAAGCTCTTTTCCCGTGGTGTCCCTGCCGATGAGCTTGCGTTCATCCATAATGCCGATACGGAGACGAAGAAAAAAGAACTGTTTGCCAAGGTGCGCAAGGGACAGGTACGAATCCTGTTAGGCTCCACCTTTAAAATGGGGGCCGGGACTAACGTACAGGATAAGCTGGTTGCCCTTCACGACCTGGACTGCCCTTGGCGTCCCCGTGATCTGGAACAGCGAAGCGGCAGGATTGTCCGTCAGGGAAACAATAACGACGAGGTGCATATCTTCCGCTATGTGACAAAAAACACCTTTGACGCCTATCTCTATCAGGTTTTGGAGAATAAACAGCGGTTTATTTCCCAGATTATGACCAGCAAATCCCCTGTGCGAAGCGCCGAGGACATTGATGAAACGGCCCTTTCCTATGCCGAAGTCAAGGCACTGGCGACAGGTAACCCGTTTATAAAAGAGAAGATGGATTTAGACATTCAGGTTTCCAAGCTGAAATTACTGAAAGCCAACCACTTAAGCCAGCGTTATGCTTTGGAAGACAGATTGCTCAAGCATTATCCGCATCAGATCAAAACCACCGAGGAACGCATTGCGGGCTATGAAAAAGACCTTACCCTGTATGAGCAGCACAGCGTATTGGAACCCACCGAAGCTAACACAGAAGACAGCCAATTTGCAGGCATGACAGTGAAAAACGTTGCCTACACTGAAAAAGCCAAGGCAGGCGCGGCAATTCTGGAAGCATGTAAGCTGATGACTTCTCCCGAACCGCAGGAGCTGGGCAGCTACATGGGTTTTCCAATGCTGTTTTCCTTTGACAGCTTCCATAAGCAATATCAAATCACCCTGCAAGGCGCTCTAAGTCATACAGTATCACTGGGTACGGACATTTACGGGAATATTACCCGACTTAACAATGCCCTTGCTGAAATGCCAAAAAAACTGGAGTATTGCCGGGAGCAATTAAACACCCTTCGCCAGCAGATGGAAACGGCTAAAGAACAGATTGACATCCCCTTTGAAAAGGAACAGGAGCTGCAAACCAAGTCTGCGCGACTGGCAGAGCTGAACATTTTGCTCAACATGGATAAACATGAAAACGAGGTGATCGACTGCGAGCCTGACGAGGATATAGATGTTCCAGAAAAGAAAGCTGTGGGCTATGAAAGGTGAGGTGATAAAGAAATGCCTTACGTAACACCAGAGCAGATTAAACGGGCCAAGCAAATGGATCTGCTGACTTATTTGCAATATTATGAGCCGCATGAGCTGGTGCACTTTTCCGGCAACGTCTATACCACCCGCACTCATGACAGCCTGAAAATCAGTAACGGAAAATGGTGCTGGTGGTCGCGCAGTATCGGCGGGCGCTCTGCATTGGACTATCTCATCAAGGTTCGAGATATGACGCTCCCTGAAGCAGTCCTTCAGATAGACGGACGGGCGGCTATCATGCCGCCCGTCCCGTCAAAAGCACAAGAACCCACCAACCAGAGAAACTTGCTTTTGCCGGAAAAAAACAAAAACAACAACTGTGTGATTGCTTATCTCTCCGGGCGCGGCATCCATAGGACTTTAATTGAATACAGCATCCGGACCGGACGGCTATACGAAAGCCGCAAACATCATAATGCTGTATTTGTCGGTTTTAACCGCCAGGGTGTTCCCAAATATGCGACGTTTCGTGGAACAACCGGCAAGCGGTTTTTAGGGGAAGCCGAAGGAAGCGACAAGCATTTTTCCTTTTCCATTCCGGCATGGCAGGAAAGCCGTAAGCTTCATCTTTTTGAAAGCGCCATTGATCTGCTTTCCTACGGCACGCTGGAGCTGCTTTCCGGCAAGGACTGGAGAAAGGAAAACTGTCTGTCCCTTGCGGGAATCTATAAACCGAAAAAGATTATTGAACAAAGCACCCCACCCGCCGCGCTCGTCCAATACTTAAAAGACTTCCCGCAGATCAAGGAAATTGCGTTACATCTGGACAACGATACGGCGGGACGGCTGGCGGCAAACACCCTTCAAACCATCCTCCCCCCTACTTACGCTGTTTCAGGCGAACCGCCGAAGCGCGGGAAGGATATGAACGATTATCTGAGAAATATATTGGAAAAACGACGGGGACAGGAACGATAATCTTTTTATTATTTGCCTGTTATCACCTAGAAAGCAACGATAGCATGCAAAATATAAAATATTTTCATAGATTTATATGGTTATAACCCTAAACGCTTCATGTATATTTGCCTTGTTTTGTGGTATAATACAAATAAGGCGGTGGTTATCATGATCCAAAGAGATTTATACATGAAGCAAATCAGGCCGTTCATCGGGAAACCGTTTGTCAAGGTAATTACAGGCATCCGGCGCTGCGGAAAATCCTCTATTCTGATGATGCTACGGGATGAGATTCAAAGCAACGGCGTTGCACCGGAAAACATCCTGTATATCAATTTTGAGAACCTTGATTTTTCCGACTTGAATACGGCGGAGAAGCTGCACAATTATCTTAAAGAACGTATGACTGGTGAAGGCCGATATTATATCCTTTTAGATGAGATCCAAGAAGTCAAGCGCTGGGAGAAAGCGGTCAACTCTCTGCTGGCAGGCGCCAACTCCGACTTGTATATCACAGGCTCAAATTCGCGCCTGCTGTCATCCGAACTTGCGACCTACATCGCAGGCCGTTATATCGAGATTAAAATCAACACTCTCTCTTTCAGGGAATATCTGCTGTTTAAAGAAGTGCGTACGGGCGCGAAGCCGGTTAATATGCGGGAAGAAGTCAGGGACTATATCCGTCTTGGCGGGTTTCCCGCCGTCCACATCGGTGATTACGAAGAAGATACGGCTTACCGCATTGTGAACGACATCTATTCTTCAGCAATCCTCCGCGACACCGTGCAGCGGCATAACATCCGCAACATCGAACTTTTGGAGCGGGTGGTCAAGTTTGTGTTTGATAACATCGGCAATACCTTTTCCGCAAAAAATGTGGCCGACTATTTTAAAAGCCAGCAGCGCAAGATTGACTTAAATACTGTCTACAACTATTTAAACGCCCTGGAAAGCGCCTATATCGTCAGAAAAATTCCCCGTTATGACATCAAGGGCAAAGAGATTTTACAAACCAACGAAAAATATTATATTGGGGATCAGTCCTTGGCCTATGCGGTCATGGGCTACAAAGACAGGCTGATTGCCGGGATACTGGAAAACATCGTTATGCTGGAGCTTGAGCGAAGGGGCTACCGTGTTTTTGTAGGAAAGCTCGATACCAAAGAGGTTGACTTCATTGCCGAAAGAAAAAATGAAAAAGTCTACGTTCAAGTATCCTACACACCCGCTGTCGCCCAGGAAACCATTAACCGCGAGTTTGCTCCGCTGCTGGCCATCAAAGACCATTATCCGAAATACGTCGTTACAATGGATGATTTTTGGAATGATAACGTGGAGGGCGTTAAGCACAAGCATCTTGCGGAATTCTTGTTGATGGACGTGTATTAAGTACACAAGCATAACCTTAAAAATAAGACAATTACGTTTACAAAAACCTGATTGACGAATATGATAACCAGGTTTTTATTTCCTTCTTATAATTAGTATTTGCAATAAATATTTTGGTTCTGCGAGTGCGAACGATGACTGGCAGACTTTTCTTTTCGGCAGGTATTTATTGAGACCAATCGTGACTTTTTTACAACACAAGACTGATGTCTTGTGTTGCAGCAAGCACTGAATTTGGCTAGCCAAATTCGCTTGTTAGGGGGATGCCCCCCTAAAACCCCAAAAAAATGCAGGGCCCATGGGTATTCCTATTCCGTCTTACTCCCGCTTTCATGTGCCCATGCACTGAATCATGAATGATGGCACATCAAAGCGCTCGCGGGGATCGGGCCGCCGTACGCTGAGTGGGTGACACTCCTCGTTCCGCGGCCTTTTGATTACAAATGAATGCTTATTTTTAGGCGATGACATTGGCTCCGCCTTTATGTATTTTTATAAGAACATTTAATAGGAAAGGGAGGAAAATGAATGGGAAATTATGACACTATAGACCAATGGAGTAATGAATACTACTACAAATTGCGGGGCTGCAAAAAAGCCATGATGGATGACTGTGCCTTATCGCAGGCGTACAACAGCAACACATTAAAGAAGTTTATGGAACAGCTTATTGGGACGCATAGCTTGGAGAATGTGTCCCTTTTGCTATCCAACACAATCCGGGAAGCTCCTTGGGACGAGCGTTACTCCAGTGAAGTCAAAGCTTGGGCGAACCGCTATCCGGAAATCCAACCGGCACCTGCGGAAGAAAAAGAGCCTCTGCGTATTTTCGCCCTAAACTTATATGAACATCCCGCCATCCTCAATCAGGCTGCGCGGATTGCCATGCAAAAGGAAAAGGAACTCTCCCAGCCCAAGCCTAAGGAGCAGGCGCGATGAGAAAACGCAATATTCCAATTCTTGTACGGCTGGACACCAAAGAACGGCAGAACCTTGCCAAGCAGGTAAAGAAATCGGGTCTGTCCCAGGAAACCTTTATCCGTACTCTTATTAACGGTTATGTGCCCAAAGAACTTCCCCCACCCGATTACTACGCCATGATGCGCGAGCTTCGCGCCATTGGCGTCAACTTAAACCAAATCGCTGCCAAGGCCAATGCCACGGGGCACATTGACCGGACTCTATTCCAGTATGAAGCCACCCGGCTGAGAAAGACCGTGCTGGACATCCAGGCGGCGGTCACGTCACCGGAAAGGAGAAATGAAGATGGCGACCACAGCAATATGGGATGTAAAGGACCGCCTTGATCGGATAATCAACTATGCCGTTAATCCCCAGAAAACAGAGAACCTCGATTTCTCAAATCCGGATTTCCAGGGGCTTCGCAACGTGCTGGAATATACCGCACAGGACGATAAGACAGAAAAACAGTTTTACGTAACCGGCATCAATTGTGATCCGGTTATTGCCTGTGAGCAAATGACCCGGACAAAGCTGCAATTCCAGAAAACCGACGGCATCCTTGCCTTCCACGGCTATCAATCCTTTATGCCGGGAGAAGCTACTCCCGAAGCCGCCCATCACATCGGCGTAAAGCTGGCAAAAGAACTTTGGGGTAACCGCTTTGAGGTGGTGGTTTCCACCCATATTGACAAGCATCACGTTCATAATCATTTTGTTCTCAACTCCGTATCCTTCGCGGACGGCAAGCGGTACTACGACAACAACGCTACCTATGCCCTCATGCGGGAGACTTCCGACCGGCTATGTCGGGAATACGCCCTGTCCGTCATCGAAAACCCGCAGTGGGGCAAATCCAAGCACCACGCCGAGTGGCAGTCCGAACAGGAAGGAAAACCCACCTGGCGAGGCCTCATCCGCAAGGATGTGGACAAAGCCGTTGCCGCATCCATTACCTTCACGCAATTTATTGTCACCCTGCGTCAACAGGGCTACGAGGTAAAAACGGGTGTAAAATATATGGCGGTGCGTCCCCCGGGAAAAGAACGTTTCGTTCGGTTGAAAACTTTGGGCGACGATTATGCCGAGGAAGCTATTAAGCAGCGGATTCTTCGAAACCGCGCTCCGAAACGGCCACATTCCTTTCCGGAGCCAAAGCGAAAACGCTATGCCATCCGGGGTAGTAAGAACTTGAAAACCACAAAAAAGCTTACCGGTATGCAGGCACTTTACCTTCACTACCTCTATAAAATGGACATTTTGCCAAAAAAATCCGCGTCCAGTAAAAGGACGCATTTTTTATTGCGCGAGGATCTCCGGCACATGAAGGAACTTATCGCCCAAACAAAGCTACTCTGCGCCCGCCATATTTCGAGCAAAGAGCAGCTTCTCACTTATAAGCAGGGATTACAGCAGGAAATGACTACTTTGTTTGACTCCCGCAAAGCTCTTTACAACCGGATACGCCGGTGCAAGAACGATAAGCAAGTTTCGGCATACAAGGGGCAGATTGCCGGGCTTTCCCAACAAATCAGCCTGCTCCGTAAGGAAGTAAAGCTCTGTGCGGACATCCTGTCCCGTTCTGGGGAGATGCAGAAAAAGCTTTCCCTGATTAAGCAGGAGGAAATCCAGCAAAGGAAGGAGGAAAAGACCTATGAACAACGGAGCCGACGCAGCGGATCAGATCGTCAATATGACCTTTAAAGGAATTGAGGTACTAGCCAGAATCTCCGGCGAGGGCGCGAAAAACCTTGCCACCTACCTGTACGCTGTGTTGAGAGATCAGAAGAAAACCAGAGGTAAAACCCGTCTGGAAACGCTTTTGCGCAGCGGCAAGGAACTGAAAGTCTTTACAGTCAGAAACGAGGACTTGCAGAAATTCACCCAGGAAGCCAGACGCTACGGCATTTTATACTGCGCCCTGCGGGACAAAAAGAATCTGGACGAGATGTGCGACATCATGGTACGGGCCGAAGACGCCTCCAAAATCAACCGCATCGTGGAACGTTTCAAGCTGGCTACCGTGGACACCGCAAGCATCAAAAGCGAGATCGAAAAATCCAGGGCGGCCAAGCAAAAGGAAATTGCACCGGATAAAAAAGGCCCGGACGAAAAAGTGCCTCCCATAATGGGAACGCCCGCCGAAAAAAGCGCGGATGCTTTCCTGGACGAACTCATGGCAAAACCCACACAGCCGGAGCCTGCCACCAAACAGCCTGACAACCCAAACCCTACGACGGCGACGGCGGAGAAACCCCTTCCGTCCGAGCCTACCTCAGAGCACAGCGGGAAAACCGCCGAGGGTACAGTTGAGCCGGAACGGAAATCCGTCCGTCAGGAATTGAAGGAAATCCGGGAGGCTCAAAAGGAGCAGGCGGAAGCCAAGCGCGAGCCTGCTAAAGAAATGCAGAAAACTACAAAACAGACAGCTAAATCAAACAGGCAGAAATCAAAGTCCAAATCAAAAAAACCGAAAGAGAGGTAAGACGCTATGAGCAGTTTTGATGATCTTTTCCGGCAGGAAAATGAAGCCCCTGCCCCCCGAAACGACCGACCTTTTGACAAAGAGACATGGAAGCAGCAGAAGCAGGAGCAACGGGAAATGGTATACTCACTGATCGACGACACTGCGGAAGCAGTGGCGCGGGAAAGCAGCAAGTTTCAAAGCTATCTGGATGTACAAAGCCGCTTTGACCGTTACAGCGTTTCCAACGCCCTCTTAATCCTTGCCCAAAAACCGAATGCTACCCGTATTGCAGATTTCGATACTTGGAAAGAGCAAGGCATCTATATCCGCAAAAAGGAAAGCGGTTTTTACATCCTGGAACCAGGGGAGGAATACCAGCGCGACGACGGCACCAGCGCCATCAGCTATAACCCCAAAAAGATGTTCGACATTTCCCAGACCGGGAAAGCCCTAAAACACGAGACTTCGGCCTATCCCGACGACCGCACCCGTATTAAGGCGCTGATGGATCACGCCCCTGTTCCTATTCGTATCAGTGATACGCTGCCGGAAGGCACAAACGCGCTGTATCAGCCGGACACGCGGGAAATTCAAATCCGGCGCGGCATGGACGCGGAAAATATTTTCCGCACCCTATCCCAGGAACTGGCCCATGCCGAAATGGACAAAGGCGACGGAGATTATAGCCGTTCTGAGAATGGCTTCCATGCCTACTGTGCGTCATATATGCTTTGTAAGCAATACGGTGCGGATACAAGCAGCTACCGTTTCGACCACGCTCCGGAAATGCTGGAAAGCATGAATCCACAGGAGATTCGCGCCGAGCTTTCAACCATTCGAGAAACTGCCGGTGATATTTCCGGCAGGATGAACCGGATGCTTGCACCGCAGCGGCAGGAAAAGAGACCGGAACGGGAACGTTAGGAGGGAATTGCCTATGAAGGAAGAAGAAAGGGTGCTTACCCTGGACGACTACGAATACGGCGTTATGGTAAACGCCTTGAACGAACTCAGAAACGACCTGATTGAAGAACAACGCCCCACCGATGCCGTAGACGAGCTACTTCTCAAAACCATCGACGCCCCGACCAAAAAGCAGAAGCGCAGGAGTCACGATGAAGCGCGCTGAAACCGCAAGGAGCAACCTCATACTCTTTGCGGTTTTTTTAATCCCTGTGGTATGGGCGGCATTGCTGACCGCCCCTTCCCTTTCCAGGGGGCTTCCTGAAATCCTTGCCAATCTCACGTTAGCGATAAACAATCCTTTTGACATTCGGTGGGTAAACGATTCGCTCAAGTGCATCCTGCTCTTTGTTGCCGCCTACGGCATGGGCACAGGGATTTACCTCTCTACCAAGCGCAATTACCGCAGTCGGGAGGAGCACGGCAGCGCGCGCTGGGGAGGCGCGGCGACTGTCTGCAAGAAATACCGGGACAAAGAGCCTCAAAAAAACAAAATTCTGACGCAAAACGTTCGTATCGGCCTGGATGGCCGTAAGCACAAACGGAATTTGAATGTCATGGTGGTGGGCGGCTCCGGCTCCGGTAAGACAAGGTTTTACGCCAAACCCAACGTCATGCAGGCTAACACCTCTTTTATCGTTCTCGATCCCAAGGGGGAAATTTTGCGGGACACGGGAAACCTGCTGAAAGCAAAAGGTTATGAAATCAAGGTTCTGGATTTAATCAACATGTACCTGTCCCATTGCTACAATCCCTTCGCTTACCTCAAGGACGACAAAGACGTGTTAAAGCTCGTCACCAACCTAATTCGCAACACTACGCCCAAAGGTTCCAACACTAACGACCCCTTTTGGGAACGCGCTGAAACCGCTTTACTGGAGGCATTAATCCTCTATCTTCTTTATGAAGCACCTAAGGAAGAGCAGAATTTTCCGATGGTCATGGAGATGATCGCCGCCGCCGAGGTCCATGAGGATGACGAATCCTATCAAAGCCCCCTTGACGCGCTGTTCGAAAGGCTGGAAATGCGGGAATCGGAGCACCTAGCAGTCAAGCAATATAACATCTTCAAGCTGGCGGCGGGCAAAACCGCCAAATCTATTCTCATCGGTTTGGGTGTCCGGCTGGAAAAGTTCAACCTGTCCACCCTTGCGGGAATCACCACGGTGGATGAAATGGAGCTGTCCTCAGTCGGGGAGAAAAAGACAGCGCTCTTTGCCGTGATACCCGACAACGATTCATCCTTTAATTTTATAGTCGGGATGCTTTACACCCAACTATTCCAAAGCCTCATGTACCTTGCCGACTATAAGTACGGAGGCAGGTTGCCCGTTCATGTCCACTTTGTCATGGATGAATTTGCCAATGTCGCTCTGCCTGATGAGTTTGACAAGCTGCTGTCCACCATACGTTCCAGGGAAATATCCGTGTCCATCATCCTGCAAAACCTGGCACAGCTCAAAGCCCTGTTTAAGGATACCTGGGAATCCATTCTGGGTAATTGTGACGAGTTTCTATATTTGGGCGGCAATGAGCAAAGTACCCATAAGTATGTATCCGAACTTTTAGGCAAGGAAACCATTGACATGAACACCTACGGTCAGAGCAAGGGCCGTAATGGAAGCTACTCCGTCAATTATCAGCTGTCGGGGCGCGAGCTTCTGACCCCCGACGAGGTGCGGATGCTGGACAACCGCTATGCCTTGCTCTTTGTCCGCGGTGAACGAGCCATTATGGACGACAAGTATGATATCCTTAAACACTCCAATCTGGAACTGACTGTTGACGGCGGCGGCCAACCTTTCCGGCACGGCGGTACGGAAACCGCCCTGGACTGGAAAGCTGTGGTCCTAAACAAAAACAGCGATTACGAGCTTCTCTCCGAGGAAGAACTCGAAACCCAGATGCAATCCTGAAAAACAATACATTGGAGGCATGATTCTATGAAAATGTCCAGGAAAATCAAAAGGACTATTGCAGTTTACTGCACACTGGTACTAATGCTTTCCTTCTTGGCCGCCCCTGCTTACGCGGCAGGCGATCCCCTCCAGGTGATTAACAATCTGTCCGACTTCATTTTTGGACTGATCCGCGCCATTGGGATGATTCTCTTAGGCTTCGGCATTGTGCAAATCGGCCTTTCCCTTAAATCCCACGACCCTTCCCAGCGGGCCAACGGCTTCCTGACGCTGGCAGGCGGAGTGATTATTACCTTTGCCAAAGAGATCCTTACTCTGATTACAGGAGGTTGATCGCCATGTTTAATACATTTCCGATCAATGAAGAAATGCACATTCATTCACTGAACGGCGAACTGCGGAAAGCTACCATCCTCAAGAGGCTGGGTGACAACGATTATCTTGCCGAATATAACGGAGTCAAGTGCCATGCAATCTATAACCCGTTTGTCAATAAATTCTACGTGGATGACAAATATAGCGTCATCAGGGACAAAATGCCCAGCAGGGATGAACCATGCCGGTAACGATTACAAAGATAAGCCCACGTTTCGTACGCGGGCTTTGTCTCAGAAATGAGGTGAGTTTATTTGTCAAACGGCAACTGGGTCATCGACAATCTCAATAACGCCCTGGCAACCTGGAATGCAAAGCTGGCGGAGATTTTGCAAATTATTACCCAATCGCCAACTGAATTTAAAGGCGGCGGTATTTGGAATGTTATCGTTAATATTCACGGCGCATTGCAGGCCGTTGGCATGGCCCTGTTGGTGCTGTTTTTCGTCATCGGCGTAGTCAAAACCTGTGGCAGCTTCGCCGAAGTCAAAAAGCCGGAGCACGCCTTGAAGCTTTTCATCCGGTTTGCCCTGGCCAAAGGCGTCGTGACTTATGGACTGGACTTAATGATGGCGCTGTTCAATATCGTGCAGGGGATTATCTCCAGCATCATGAGCGCTGCAGGCTTCGGGACGACCACCCAGACCATACTGCCTGACACCATTGTGCAGGCCATTGAGAATTGCGGTTTCTGGGCGAGTATTCCGCTGTGGGCGGTGACGCTCATCGGCGGTTTATTTATTACGGTTCTGTCTTTTATTATGATCCTTACGGTGTACGCCCGCTTTTTTAAAATATTTTTATACACCGCCATTGCCCCTGTGCCTCTGGCCTCCTTCGCCGGAGAGCCGAGCCAAAGCATCGGCAAAGCTTTTTTGAAAGGCTACGCCGCCGTGTGTCTGGAAGGAGCCATTATCGTCCTAGCCTGCGTAATCTTTTCCGTCTTTGCGTCTTCCCCACCGGTGGTGGACACCGGTGCCAGCGCCGTCACAATGGTATGGTCCTATATCGGGGAGTCGATTTTCAACATGCTGGTGCTGGTCGGGGCCGTAAAAATGGCTGACAGGGTGGTGCGGGAAATGATGGGGTTGTAAATTTAATACTCTCAGGTGTTTATGTCCTCATAATATTGGTTTTCCTTCTGCTCCCGCCTGTGCCGGATTTTTCGGCGGATGGCCGCAACCCAACTTAGGGCCACAAGGCCAAGCAGGGCTAAAAAGATTAGGGTTGTCAACATTTCATGTTCCTGTACAAAGTTTGGGAACAAAGCGCCCACCAAAAGAACATAAAGCAACGGCACGCCCAAGCGAAAAACCGACGCAATCTTAAAGATGAAGTTTAGAGCCAGCATCAGTAAAAATAAGAAAATGGATGTATACAACACAAACAAACCCTCCTTTCCTATCCCTATTATCACGTATCAAGGAAGGAAATGGAAGGCTGTGCACGGACTATTTTAGCGACGTACCCTTATTAATCATTCCGTCTTTTCACCAGCAAATCTTCAATAGAAATATCCAATGCTTTCGAAATCGCAACGATCTCATAATCCTGAACAAGACGATATTGCCCTTCAAGACGTGAAAGACTTGTCGCGCTGATATCCAAGCCCACGGTTTGCAGTTTCGCCAAAAAATCTTTCTGCTTTATTTTCTTTGCTTTCCGAAGGGCAACAACCTTGGCTCCAATCATGTTTTTATTGCCGGGCGGGTTCTGTCGTGGTTTCATACCTTTGCACCTCACTATTCTTCTCAATTTTATGTGAGGGGACAATAGTTTTAATGCGTTAATCGCAGTAAAATATAAAAATAAGTCGATATTCGCAGTAAAAACCGAAAGGAGTCCTTCTAAAAGATGAGACAAGAAATCTGTTGTTTCATGGTACGTAAACACATCAAGCTGCATTATGAAGGTGATGAAGAACACTCCATTGTCATCCGGCTTAAAATCAGACAAAGGAGATTTGAGCATGAAAAAGGGGTCTCTCAATGACGAGTTTGAAAGAGAGAAGAAAAAACTCAACAGACTTGGTAATAAAGCCTTGAAAAACGGTATTCGCCTTATACAGGATGAGGCATTTATGGAACAGAACCGTAAGGTTGATGAGTTGGTGGTCAAGATCCAAATCGAAAAAGAAAAGCATAAAAAAAACCGGCAGGAACGGTAAAAAATTCTTGATGGCGCTTCGTTGAGGGGCGCTGTTTTTTTACGGAGGTGGGTGTACTTTGGAAGTTAAAATCAACCGGGAAATCCGGGATTACACGGAAAGCATGTTCTTTGGACTGTCCATGCGACAGTTTATTTTTTCTCTCCTGGCTGTTGGCGTTGCCGTCGGCATCTACTTCGGCCTGCGGAATGTCTTAGGCACGGAAACAGTGAGCTGGGTGTGCATTTTGGGTGCGTTCCCCTTTGCCGCCATGGGGTTTATCCGCTATCACGGCATGACAGCGGAACAGTTTTTCTGGGCGTATCTCAAATCGGAGTTTATCCTGCCCAAAAAACTGATGTTTTATCCGACAAACGTGTATTTCGAAGCGTTGAAGCAGAGCATTCAAAACAAGGAAAAGGAGGAATGGAAACGACATGATTAAAACCCTGCAGAAAATTGTGAAGCAGGATAAGGAGAAGTTTGTTGTCCCCAAAGGTGTCCAGCAGACTATTCCTATCAAGGCCGTCTGGCCGGACGGGATTTTTAAGGTGGGCAACAAATTTTCCAAGTCCTTTCGTTTTACAGATATTAATTACGCGGTGGCCTCCAAAGAAGACAAGGAAGCAATGTTCCTGTCTTATTCGGAGCTGCTCAATTCTTTGGACAGCGGAGCGACCACCAAAATCACCATTAACAACCGCCGCTTGAACAAAATGGACTTTGAAAGCTCTATTCTCATCCCGCTCAAGGGGGACGGGCTGGACGATTACCGTGGGGAATACAACCGGATGCTTTTGGACAAGGCCACCAGCGCTAACGGGATTGTCCAGGATAAATATGTAACCGTATCGGTGCTGAAAAAGAATATTGAGGAAGCACGGAACTACTTCTCTCGCATCGGAGCCGACCTGATCACCCACTTTTCCCACCTTGGCTCCAAGTGCGTGGAACTGGATACTATGGACCGCCTGCGCATCCTGCATGATTTTTTCCGTCCCGGCGAAGAAACGGATTTCCGGTTCGATCTATCCGAAACAATGCAAAAGGGGCACGACTTCAAGGACTATATTTCTCCAGACACCTTTGAATTTGCAAAAGACCACTTCCGCATAGGAAACAAGTACGGGCGCGTCATTTTCTTAAGGGAATACGCCAGCTATATCAAAGACAGCATGATATCCGAACTCTGCGATTTTAACCGCAGCATGATGTTGTCATTGGATATTATCCCCATCCCCACGGATGAAGCGGTACGGGAGGTGGAAAACAGACTGCTTGGGGTGGAAACCAACATCACAAACTGGCAGAGACGGCAAAACCAGAACAATAACTTTTCCGCCGTTGTACCCTACGACATGGAACAGCAACGCAAAGAAAGCAAGGAGTTCCTCGACGACCTGACCACTCGCGACCAGCGGATGATGTTTGCGGTGCTGACCATGGTGCATGTTGCGGACAGCAAGGAACAGCTGGACAGCGATACCGAAACCTTGCTGACTACCGCACGGAAGCATCTTTGCCAGTTTTCCACCCTGACATTCCAGCAGATGGACGGATTAAATACGGCGCTTCCCTATGGGCTAAGGAAAATCGAAGCTATCCGGACGCTAACCACCGAGAGTACTGCGGTGTTTATTCCTTTCCGGGCGCAGGAAATTTCCCACAACGGCGGTATCTATTATGGCCAAAATGTCATATCCAAGAACATGATAATCGCCAACCGCAAGCTGCTTTTAAACGGTAACAGCTTCATCCTGGGCGTATCCGGTTCCGGCAAGAGTTTTACAGCCAAGCGGGAGATTGTCAACCAGATCCTTTCCAGCGATGACGACATAATACTGATTGACCCGGAGCGAGAATATTCTTCCCTTGTCAAAGCCTTGAGCGGTGAGATCATTCATATTTCCGCAACCTCCCCAAACCATATCAATGCCATGGACATGAACCGTGATTACGGCGACGGGGCTAATCCGGTCATCCTAAAATCCGAATTTGTCCTTTCCTTATGTGAGCAGCTGATCGGCGGCCAAAACCTGGGGGCGAAACAGAAGTCCCTGATCGATCGCTGCACCGCAAGTGTTTACCGGAAGTATCTGCAAAGCAACTTTCAGGGGATAACGCCCACCTTGCAGGATTTTCATGCGGAGCTTTTAAAACAGGATGAACCGGAAGCGCAGGAAATTGCCTTAGCTATTGAGCTGTTCACCAGCGGCAGCCTGAACACTTTCGCCAAACCGACCAATGTTGACGTCAACAACCGCCTAATTTGCTACGACATTCTGGACTTGGGCAAGCAGCTTTTGCCCATCGGTATGCTGGTGGTGCTGGACAGCATCCTGAACCGGATTACCCGGAACCGGGCCAAGGGCAAAAATACTTTCATAATTATTGATGAAATTTACCTGATGTTTCAGCATGAGTATTCGGCCAATTTCCTTTTTACACTGTGGAAGCGCGTCCGTAAATACGGGGCGTTCTGCACAGGCATCACCCAAAATGTTGATGATTTGCTGCAGAGTCACACGGCTAGGACCATGCTGGCCAACAGTGAATTTATCGTCATGCTCAATCAGGCCAGCACCGACAGAATGGAGCTGGCCAGGCTTTTGAACATTTCCGACCTTCAGCTCAGCTACATCACCAACGTGGATGCGGGGAACGGGTTGATTAAGGTGGGAAGTTCCCTTGTCCCCTTTGCCGATCAATTTCCACGCAACACCAGGCTCTATCGCCTGATGACCACAAGACCTGGCGAACAGTCTGAAATCTAATCCTATATGTTCATTGAGGAAAGCCGGTACGTAATGACGGCTTTTTCATCATATTGAAGGAGAAAATTCAATGAAAAATATCCGGTTTGTAAGCAAAGAGCATGAGGCCTTTTATTACAATATGCTCGATGCAGCAGGTAATACTGACGTGTATCACAGGGCATTTTTCTACACGATGGGGATAAGTAAGGAAACAAGGGATCATATCCGCTCCTTGTTTGATTTTAAAGAGAAGTGCATTAAGCCGCAAAACCTTGGAGCCGCCTGGCAGACGGGAGGAACCATCCGTCTGTGCCGCTTGGCTTTTAACCTTTGGAACGGGTGGACAGAGGAGGGAAAAGAGCGGTACTCCACGCCGTATGAATTATTTGACTGCCGTTTTGCGGCGTACTTTTTCGAAGCTATCCGGCTGCGTTATCCCGAGTATTGCCTGAGTCCGGAGCGTCCTGCCCTACAGCTCTCTGTAAAGGAACTGTAAACCTTTCAGATAGATTGAGTCCAATGGGGGAAGGCGATGAGGGTAATGAAAGAAATAAGGACGAAATCTGCTATCAAAGACATTAAGGTACTGGATAAAGCTTCGGATGTATCGCACAGGATGAAAAAAGCCTATATCCGTACAAAGGAGCAGGCGGAGCAAAGCGGGCATAACGAAGACAGTAACTATGTGGATAAAGCAGTGAGTAGAGTAAAAGACGGTACGGAAACAGTTGTTCAAAAAGCGCTAACTATGGGAGAACACGGCAAAAACGCGGTGTGGAAAATCAAGGAACGGCGGGCAGGCGGGACGGGTACTTCTACTACTATTACTAGCGGAAATCAGTCGGGGCGTACCTCCTATCCCGACGCTAAAGTTCCAAAATTAAAACAGAGATATGTTCAGGGCAAAGCAACTTTAACGGCAAAGCAAACGGCTGAAAGAAAAGCTGCTCAGACCTTCCAAAATTCAGTTTTTCAACCTACAGAAAAAGCAGCATTGCAGGTCGGCAAAATTCACGGCCAAACAGGACGCAGGATCAAACAATCTGCTAGAGAGAGTAGTATAACCGTAAAACAGGCGGCTAAAGGCATGGTTAAAACGGCCCAAAGAAGAGTTAAGACCATCGAACGCAGTTCCAAGACAGCCATTAAGGCCTCACAGTCAGCAGCCAAAACTATCGTTAATGCAACTCAAGTCGCCCAAAGGGTGACCCAAGCGGCACGGACCGCAGCAAGAGCTGCGGCTGTCTCGGGAAAAACGGCGGCAAAAGCAATGCTTGCCACTATTAAAGTGATAATTGCAGCATTGAAGAGCCTGATTGCACTGATTGCCGCCGGAGGTTGGGCAGCGGTTGTTATCATCTTACTGGTATGTCTGGTAGGGCTTATGTCAGGGTCAGTATTCGGAGTTTTCTTTTCCAATGAAGACACCGGTAAGAATACGCCGGTTATGACGGAGGCCGTCAGCCGGTTAAACGGGGAATTCAGGGCAAAAATTGAGCAAATAGAGAATGAAAATCCCTATGACACGCTGGATTTGTCCAATAACGGCAGCAGTACCATGGTCAGCAACTGGCGTGACATTCTGGCGGTGTACTCGGTGAAAGTGACCGCCGATCCGGAAAACGGCATGGAGGTTGCCACCCTTGACGATACAAAAGTGGAAATCCTCCGAAACATATTTTGGGAAATGAATAAAATCGATTATTGGCTGGACACGATTGAGCACACGGACGGGAAAACGACCAGTACCGAGACTGTCTTGCATATTCATGTGATCTCGAAATCTTATTCGGATATGATCGCCCAATACAATTTCAATCAGCAAGAAGCGGGGATGTTGAATGAGTTGATGCAGGACAAATACAAGCAGCTATTTTTAAGGCTTATAGGTAGTTATACGGATATAACCCTTTCTCCGAAGGAAATTGCAGCTATTATGAACAACCTGCCGCCGGATTTGGACGAAAAGCGGAAAAAGCTTGTACTAGCCGCCTATTCCCTTGTCGGTAAGGTAAATTACTTTTGGGGAGGTAAATCCACCGTCATCGGTTGGGACAGCCGCTGGGGAACACCTGCTAAAGTAACTGACGAGGGCAGCGCAACGTCCGGAAACGTTCGGGCTTTCGGGTTGGACTGTTCCGGCTATGTGGCATGGGTATTCGTCAATGCCGCAGGTAATACAGATGCTGCGAAAATAACTGGAACCGGTACTGCTAGCCAATATGCCGCATGTGCGCCGGTAAACTGGGTCAGTGCTCAGCCGGGGGATTTGGCATTTTATTCCGACCTAAGCCATGTGGGCATTGTTGTGGGCAAGGAAAACGGAAATCTGTTAATTGCCAATTGTAATGCTGGCCAGAACAATGTAGGGATAACCGTTGTATCCGGTTCCAGTGCCTCAAGCTATTATCTGATCGGCAGACCTAAGTTTTTTGAATAGCTTTACCCTTTATAAATACAAAGAAGTTATCTATGCTGTATATAGATAACTCCAGAAAGAGCTTTTTTCCCCGGTTTATCAAGTAAGAAATAATGAAGGAGTGTAAGTTTTGAGAAGAATTATATTTATTATCGGAGCTATCCTGGCTTTAGGCAGCGGAATCGGAATCTATTTGCAAATCGACTATTCAAAAGGTCTTATCCCGGTTGTCTTTGCTGCCTCAGATATTTCAGAAGACACAGTTGTATATGACCAACAGCTAATTATAAAAAAAGTGCCAAGAGAGAGTGTTCCTGACGGCGCTGCCACCGACAAAAATCAAGTTATAGGAAAAACACTGAATTGGCCGTTAAAGGAAGGAGATCCTGTCAGAACCGATAAAATAGAACAAAATCCTAAAGTTTCAGAAAATAATACCAGACTGATTGCCTTTAAAACGGATTATGACGGTTCAATTGCCGGTTTAGTCCGATACGGGCAAACGGTTGATCTTGTCATGAGTGTTGACCCTAAAGTATCAGGAAGTACATCCATGACAGGATATATATTAACGGACTTATTTATCGAGGCCACAGCCGATGCAACCGGTAATATTCTCACTTCAGCAGATACGCCCTATATCCAGTCCAAAGCAGAAAGTGTTGTAAGTCTTTCCAATGGAAACCAAACAAAGGGTATTCCGGTTGAAATCATTGCAAAAGTAACGCCCCGGCAATTTCTTATCATCAAACAGGCAGAGACAATGGGGACGCTCTCCCTTGGCAAAAGAAGCAAAGACTCGGTAAATCTTTATAATATCAACCAAGTTGTTGAGAATTCTAATGTAAATGTGTCTAAAGATTTTATCCTTGCTTTATTAGCGATGCAGAAATAGGGGGATCGCAAAATGACAAGAGATAACGAGCTGCAATTAACAGAGAATGGTTATAAAAAAATTATTACCTTTTGGGGTGTTGGTTCTGTTGGAAAAACAACCATGGCTTTAACTTTCGCCCAAACCTTTGCCAAAATAGCTGACCTAAAAGTCGGGCTATTGGATTTTGCGGTACTAACTCCCAGTATCCATTTATTTCTGGATACTGAAGATCAAGAAAGCACGATCGAATTTGTTTTGAAATCCTGGCAAGATAATTTCTCGTATAAAGATATCTTAGAAGAAAATGCCATCAAGACTGAAGATATTCCTAACCTTCTTTACTGGACAGGCCTGACAAAGCATCCCGAACTGATAGAAAAACTTGGGCCAAACCAGGCCAAAAAGATTATTTCCGATCTGTCGGAGATTGTGGACGTTCTTATTATTGACGTCCAAAGCGATACACTCATCATTCCGACAGATATTGCTTTGAAAATGGCGACCGATGTTATTGTTGTGGTGGACCAAAACAGAAATGTCATTGAAAATACAGCAAAGTGGCTTAACAATTTGTCTGTCAGACAAGTCGGGATTAATAAATTCCATTTGTTAATCAACCAATATTCGAATAAAGCCATGTACACAAAAGAAAAAATCGAGAAAAATTTAGGATTGCCTCTGCTTGGAACCATACCGGCGATACCGAAGGTTAAATATGATAACCTTACCGTTACCTTGGATTCTCTTTTAAAATATCGTGAAGTTTCGGATCATGTAAAGAAAGCGTCATTTAAGCTGCATAAAGAAATCCCATTGAAAAAGAAGGGAGCCAAAAGATTTAGGCTCTTTTCATTTAGCAATAAAAAGGACGGTGACTAGGTATGAGAGTCAGTCTGGCTCAGGCTGCCAAAGTATATGTAAGTTCTGAAGACGATAAAAAATTGCTTTTTAAAGCCACAAGCATCATCCAAACAGAATTGGCGGAAAAACATTCCAAATTGTTGAGTGATGCTATCTACGGAAATTTTGAAGCCCAAGAAAAAATAAAAGAAGTAATGAAGGAAATTCTTTTTACCAACAAAGTTGAAATCCCGAATATGGGCATCGAACAAATTATCTGGGAAGTATATAAATACATCGTAGGTTACGATATTTTGCATGATTTAATCTACCTTAACCCCGATATTACTGAAATATGTGTAAACGGCATTGATAAAGTTACCTACAAGAAAAACGGCATCCGCTACCATGCCGTGAATATTAAATTTAAAGATAATCAGCATTTAGAAAAAATCGCAGAGAAAATATTGCTTACTTGTCACTCCGAAGCAAACGAGGGTAGTCCTATGGTCGATAATGCCTGGCTCCCTGACCGAAGCAGAGTTGTCATCAACAAAAGCTCAATCGTTCCAAGCCATGGGATAACCATCAATATCCGCAGATTTCGGGATAAGAACTTTACCATGGAGGAACTAGAGAGTATAGGCACATTAAAAACGGCTGAACCCGGAGTTTCCTTAAGTGATCAGGATGATCTTTTCGAAGGGCAAAATGATGATACCGGCCATTCTTACAGACAGCTGGATTTTCTTTATGACGCAGTAAAAGCCGGGGCGACTATCATCGTAAGCGGAGGAACGCATACGGGGAAAACAACTTTAATCAGGACGTTAGCCGGGATATTACAGGAATTGATCCCTGAAGATAACAGTGTTGGTGATCCTGAAAGCGGTTTGCGGATTATTACAATTGAAAACGGGCCTGAGCTACAGCTGCTGAAGTATTATCCTAAGCTTGAAGTCGTCGAGATGCTTGAGAGAGATACAAAATATAATCCGATTGGCGTTGAAGAAATCTATCCCCAAATTATGCGCATGGACCCGGATGTTATCCTGGTCGGGGAAATCCGGTATCCGATTGAAGCGATGTATACGTTGAGGGCCATGCGATCCGGCCATGCCAACACCATGGCCTCCATTCATACCTATGATGCCGAGTCTTGCTGCCAGGAGCTCAGGACAAAAGTACAGGCCATATCCAATGTATCGGATAAAGTTATCAATAGCGAGATAGCGACAGCGGTCGATATCATCATTCAATTAGCCAATATTGACAGAAAGATTGAAATTACCCAAATTGCTGAAATCGATTTAGATGATAACGATAACATCGTCATTAATAACATTTTTAAACGCGACAGCAACGGAAACATGACGTTTAAGCCGATAACGAAAAAATTGGCCAAAAGGTTAATCGCTAAAGGAAGGGGTAATACCGACGAGATAAAGAGGTGGATAAAATGAACCTGATTCTTTGTTATGGAATGAGTATCGGCCTACTCATTATTTTATTTGCTTGGTTTTTCCAGGATACAGAAAAGAGAAAGATTACAGGGTATGTTAAAAGGAGATTAACCTCTATCCAAGAAAGAGTCCTTAAAGAAACAGGTCTCATAAACAAAATAAGGATTCTCTTTGATCAGCGTAAAGAAATCATCCAATTGAACATGACGTTTAAAACATTCGTGATGATTAGCATTATCTTTTTTATCTTCACCTTGGTGGGATCAATATGTATGTTTAAGCTTACAGTACCGGGTATTCAAGGATCGCAAGCAGTGGTAATGAAATATAACGTCTTAGCTATCGTCATCGTTACGTTCGTGGGCGGGATATTTCCATGGTTAATACTCAATATCGTCTACTATTCCACACGCAAATTGATCAATAAGCAGGCATTAAATACGTTTACCTTGATTCTTAATAACTATATTGTGCGGAATAACCTTGAAGCAGCCACTTGGGATTCAATCGAGGGGATGCCCTCTCAAATGAAATCGCTATTCAGCAGAATCCAAACCGAAGTAAATGGCGGTGAAAGTTTTGATCAGACAGTGTTAAGAACTGCCAATATTCTCAAGATCCAAGCGTTCAGAGATTTTTACAACACAGTCCATTCCGCCGTTATTTCCGGGGGAAATACCGATGAGAATCTATATCGGTTAATTGGTAAAATACGTTCTAAAAAAATTAGAGCGCAAACGATTAAAGAAGATTTAAGTCCACTGATATCAAAGGCAATCGTCTTTACCATCGTTATGGTTGTTGTCTATTTCGCAGTCGGGCTTTTCTGGCCAGATTCCATGATGATGGTTAAACAGTCTTCTATAGGCGTTTATTACACAGATTCAATTATTATTGCCATACTTATTGAGGTCGGGCTTTTATTAAAATATTTATCGATGGAGGATTAAGGATGTAATATGATGACAATCTTATGCGCCCTGGGCGTTTCCATGGGCTTATTTGTGCTGTTCATAAGCTTCTTTATCAGGAATTCGAGAAAAGAGTTTAAAAGGATTAATTCAATAAGCAGCACGGTTATTACTTATAGGCAAACAAAAGATTCCTTTCTTACAAAAATTAAAAAGTATTTTTCAAAGCAAAGAGAAACTAAAAATAGACATAAAAACAATAAAACAGACCTGATTCTTGAAATTCTCAAGCAGCCGGGAAAACCGTTATCTTTAGGGTATAAGGACTTTAAGACACTTAAGGGCATCAGCCCTTTTTTGTTTACCGTTTTATTTGGCTTTGCCGGTTTGGCTTCTCAAAATATCCTCATCTTAGGTTTTTTAATTGCTGTAGGCTTTTTCACTGGAATTACGGCCCCAACAATTCTTCTCCTATACCTATATGCTCAATACAAGGAGGAATTAACAAATGAATTATCCGAAGCAATGACCTATATCGTCGACCTGCGAAAAGCCGGTCATTCCATTACCGATTCGATAAAAGGATCTCTTTTCGCAACGAATCGATTAAAGCCTCATTTAGAAAAACTTTTGCAAGAAATTTCATTACAAGGACCCCGAATCGCGCTTGCCAAGCTAAGTAAAGAGACCGATATCGAAGAATTTCGGAACTTCGCGGATATTTTGCTGCAGTCGATCACCATCGATAATACCCACATGGTAGCGTACATGGAAAGCAGATCCAAGGATATTGATTATATAGAAGGGTTAAAGGAAATGAGCAGATATAAAAAGCGGAAAATGATTGTCGAAGCTTTGACAACAATACCCTTTATTATGATCCCAATCATTATCCTTGTGCCATTACTGCTGCAAGCAAATCAAAATCTAAGTCAAGTAATGTGAGGGGTGATCTATTTTGTGAAAAACATTTTAAAGGAATTACTAAAAGATGAAAGGGGGGATTTAACCCAAGAAATCATATTACTCATCGGCGGTATCTTGGCAACCGTCGGTTTAGCCATGATCGTATATGGCACAGTAAAAAGCAAAGTAACGAATGATTCAAGCGGTATCAGTGTATTAAATTAAGAAAGGTGATGAAGACATGATCAATTTAATCAAAACGCTTTATAACGATGAGGGTGGGGATGTAATCCAGAATATCATTTGGATCTTCGGCGGTGTTCTCGCTACGATCGGTGCTGTGGCAACCCTGTTTACGACCGTGAAGGGAAAGCTCACCAGTATGAATACAAGCATTAACGGAATAACAACCCCTTAATCAGAAGGAAAGGAGAATGGCAGATAGTATGTTTAAAGCATGCTATCTGCTTATTTTTATGAAAAACAAATTATTGCTTTTTCTTAGAAACCGGAAAAGAAACCCTGATCAAGAAAGAGGATCGTCATTAATCTCGTTCTTAATTGTCTTCGGCCTTTGGATGATGATTTTCTTTGCCTTTTTCTCACTGTTTTTCTTGAATAATATGCAAGGATCAATGATTAATGCCGTTAACCTGGGACTTGAACGGGCTGCTATTGTGGGCGGGACAACAACGGAAGTTCAGACTTTGATAAGAGATCAGCTTGCCCATACCGGGGTAAATGTCAATTCGTTTACGATTACCGGATCGGGCAACGATACGAACCGCATTCCATACGGTCAGTACATTACCATAACAGTTTCAGGGCCGCGCAATTTTACGGATTGGTCGAGCGGTCATCCGGTGGCCGCTTCACAGACAATATCCGTAACGAAAACGATTATGAGTCAGTATTTACCTTAAGGTGATGAACATGAAAATATTAAAAAATATTCGAGACAATGAACGGGGTTCCGCTTTAGTTGAAGTCTTAATATACCTTGGCTTGTTTTTAGCTTTATTTGGGTGGGCAACAGACTATTATCACGCCATAAATATGAAACGCGGAATCATTGACAGCGTAAAGTTTGCCGCCTTGGCAGCAACGGAGCAAACGGATCAGGCTAAGCTTAATCAAGGAATTCTGGCTATCGACTCAGCGAAAGCGGACAGCGTATTTCTCGATATGCTGAAGAAAAATTTATCTTTAGACAATAACCTCGATCCGTTGCCGGGATCGCCGGTGATTGCAATCAACAAAGCAACGCTTTATTACCATGCGTATAATTCTGACGTATTACCGGCGGTAAGCCCTATCGATGGGCATGCGATTAATTACCCCAGTTATGTTGCTTATGTTGAGGTGAAAGTATGGAGGGGTTTCACCCAGCTGGTTGATCCGACTCCCTACTGGACGATAAAGGTTGCCAAAGATGCATCATTGAGAATATCTCCCTAAAAAAATAAAGGAAGGATAGTCTATGACAGAACAACTTTTTTATATAATTCCGATTGTGATGCTGCTGATAAGCACGATAACTGATTGGCGGAGACGAAAAATATATAACTGGATAACTCTCCCTGGTATTTTACTGGGGATTTTTTTTATGACCTGCTTTCATAAGTTCTCCGTCACGTTTTTATTTTCGTACATTTTTATGTTCTTTATCTTAATGATAGTATATTCGCAGAAAGCCATGAGGGGCGGAGATGCAAAGTTATTACTGGCATTAAGTCTGTATTTATCCCCTACAGGATTATTCCTAAATTTAGCAATTTGTATGTTCTCTGCTTTTTTCTATTTTTTGATCAGAACGATTAAATTGAAAGGATTTGCTGGGACTCTTACCGATGTCAGAGCAGATACAATCTCTTTGTTTGTTCTCGGGGAGAATACAAATTATTTTACTAATGAAAAGGCCGAATTTCCGGGCGGGGGTGCAGTTCTAATTGCCATTTCCTTTATTGTAACTCTGTTTTTAAGTCACTTATTCGGCAATTTAATATAAATTTTAGTATAATACCAAAAAATTCCTATATATGTTGTAATATGGTATAAAGAGGTGAGCTTATGAATATCATTGGGCCAATTGTTCTTGGAATAGGCGTGATCGCTCTTGTTGCGGGAGTAGTAAGACATTTAAAAAATAAGTAAAAGGGGTGTTGGTAATTGGTTAAATGGGAACTTGATGTATCAGATAACTTAAATCAAAGAGCTGAAGGTTTCAGCCTTTCTATAGGGTTAGATAAAATTGAATTTATTAAATTTGCAGTTCTTATGCAGTTGGAAAAAATGGAATCCCAAATGGATGGGAGGCGTAAATCGGATTCTGCAGGGGTTAATACCCTATCCAAAGTTTACATTGAAATGAATGATAAACAGGTTCCGGTTGGATAAACGGAAAGGAGAATGCACGATGTTTAATAAAAAAAATAAAATGATATTCCCAATTATTTTTCTTATTTTATCGCTATTGTTATTTGGCTGCGGTTCAAAAAAAGCTGTTCCTCAACCCCAGACCACAAAACCTGCAGTAAAGAATACGGAAACTCAAAATAATAATCAATCAGACAACCAAAAGACCGAGAAAGAATTGCAGCCTATTAAGGAACTGCCAAAAGCCGATGAAGACAGTAACTCACAAACCGAAAAGAAATCTCAGATTAAACATAACCCACAAGGTGAGAATAACTCACAATCTGGGACTTTACCAACTTCCGGAGCAGCACAAAAAGGATCAGGAACGACAAATACTAAGCCTCAGCCCGTAACAAATCCGGACCTGTCTTTGTATAGCTTAGGATATCCGATTGATTTAAAAAACGATGCTGCAAAGACAGATAAAGAAAAGGCAGCTTATGAAGCAGGGGCAAAATGGCTATCGGTATTCCGGACAACAG
Organism: Dehalobacter sp. MCB1; assembly: GCF_003590275.1. Lineage (NCBI taxonomy): Bacteria > Bacillati > Bacillota > Clostridia > Eubacteriales > Desulfitobacteriaceae > Dehalobacter > Dehalobacter sp. MCB1. Next base: position 153,419 of record NZ_LXPC01000011.1, read on the forward strand.
ATTACAAACAGCTGCAATCGACTGCCCAAATGCCGGGCAGCAATTATACAACAGTTCATTTCCAGCAAGAATTGGATAATTACTTCCCTAGTTTTAAATCCGAAAGTATAAACAATAAGGATACAAGACAGGTGAAATCAATTTATCTTGAAGATATCAGCTTTAATCAAATCCCTCAATTAAACAACCAAGAAGGCGCTTTTTTGAAGTTTGTGACCGTGATTAATGCAGCTAAAAACGGCGGCAACTATTGGGTAAGCAAATATGAAGAGCGCGTGATATTACTTCAGGTAAACGGTGTTTGGAAAGTTGATTCCGAACAAGCAAGCCAATTAGAGAATTAGGAGAGAAAATTTATGAATTTAATTTCTAAAGATGAGTTGCATCAATTTCGCAAATATAACAATCGATATGAAAGACAGCTCAGAAGTTGTAATTATCGGTTAATCATGCCGGGATTGAATTCTTCGGAGATTTTGGAAGTCATAGACGATAATAAACGGATGATGTTTTCATCATCGCTAAAACAGTTTGAACGTCATAAAGATCTTTTTAAAAACGATATTGATTTCAAAAGAATGGATGCCATTGAGAATATGGGCTACCCCGATACGACAACTCTTATTGTCAAAACTACCCATGCTTGTAATTTGCACTGCCCATATTGTTATGATGTCATGTTTCGCCAGGATCTGAATGCCGAAGGAAATAGAATATCGCTTGATCTTGTTAAGCAACTGCTTAAGGTATTTAAAAGTGTAAATATTGGGTCTTGGATATGGCACGGGGGAGAACCGTTACTGATTGACCATGATTTTTATGAAACAGCCAATGATTTAATCAGACAGCAATTTAAGAATGTGGATATCTGTATGCAATCCAATTTAACTTTAATCGATGATGATAATGCAGCTATGCTAAGTAAATTTAACATCCGCCCCGGCTTTAGTTTTGACGGGTTAACCAATCATTTAACCCGCAAGAATACCGGTCAATTAATGAAGTCGTTGGCCTTGGCAGATAAATACGGCATTATGGGCGGGGCCATTATAATTCTCACCAAAGATAACATCCACCACATGATTGAAGAGTACGAGTATTTTAAGCGCTTGGGAATCGGATGTAAAATGAACCTCATTTTCTCAGCCAGTAAAAATGCATACTCCTATACCTTGGAGGGTAAAGTTGTTGCAAAAGAACTTTGCAAATTCTTCGATTACTGGATTAAGGATACTTATAGACCGGCTGATTCCGATATATGCGAAAGGTATCTCCGGACAGCGTTAGAAGCCGGAGGCTCCTGTAGTTTTGCTGATTGCGCAAGCAATTGGTTTTCAACTCAGCCCGATGGCACGATTTATCACTGCGGCCGCGACTGGCCCGAAAACGCATCAGTGTCTTTCGGCAATATATTTGATATGGAGTCAGTCCAAGATATTCTTAATCATCCCAATCATCAACGTTGGATAGAGGGTACCCGCCGAATGCTTGAAAACTGCAGTGATTGTGATTTTTACTTTTCCTGTCACTGTGGCTGCTTTAACGATAATTTGCAATATGATTTATCGATGAATAAGCCTGAACCTGAAAATTGTTATATCCATAGACAGGTCATCAGCCATATCATTCGGGTTATCAATGAAATTGATTTTGATGATATGCCTAAATATAACCCAAGATTTCTTAATTTCCTTTTCACGAATCAATTCCGGAGCGCCAAGATGATCGATAAGATTTTAGATGAGTCGATTAAGCTTATTAATGCCCCGGTTCAGGCGGAAAATAAGCTTAAGGAGTTTTTAGTCGTTTAATAAATATTAAGAAAAGAGTGTAATTTGTATGATCAATATATTTAAGAAAAAACAAACCATTTCTCTAAAGAGCCTGCCAAGAGAAATGGTTTTTTCTGTTCCTTTATTATTCGATTTCGATTATATAAAGCAGTTATCTAATCTCAACAGCAAAAACACAAAGTATAAAATTCATTCTGCTTATAACAGTCTCCCTTACACTTCTTATGCCAAGTCAGGTTTTGAACATGGCCGGTCTGTTAATTTTCAGGAAAACAGCAAAATACTTACCTTAGAGGATTTAAGGCCGTATATCCAAGAGCTCGATAAGAATAATATCGAGTTCATTTATTTAATGAATAGCATTTCAACCATTTCGCTTTATGATTTCGAATCCAATATCCCTCAGTTCAAGCAGTTTGTCAGCCATCTTGCCGATATAGGCGTTAGAAGCATAACCGTGGGCAGCCAGCTTCTGGCTGATTTTTTAAAGGAAGAATTCAATGGGTTATCTGTCAATGCTTCAACGATGATGGATATCCGTTCGATCACCCAAGCAAAGTATGTTGTTGAAAATTTAGGAATTTCCAATATTATTCCTGCTTCTGATCTGAATAAAGATTTTGCTTTTATCGAGTCATTTAAAAAGTTATTTCCGGAAACCGGTTTAGAACTTATGGCAGATGAAGCTTGTATCTATGGCTGCCCTACAAAGAATATTCATTATACTCTGTTTGGCAGGCAGGAAAATATTCATCGATGCAGCCCGGTCTTCCGTGAATTTCCGAAGTTTATCTGTGACCGAATAACAGGCTGTAACCCCGCTATTCAAATGGTTCTAAACAGAATAATTTATCCTTGGGAATTAACTGAATTAGAAAAAGCCGGAGCTAATAGTATTAAGCTAGTTGGCAGGGACCATCCAAAGCCCGAATTATTAAATAAGATTCGGGCTTACATGATTGGAGCAACGGACAAAGAATATGCGCTCAACGAGTTTTACAATACTTATAACTCTCGTTTTATGAACACAGCGTTCAGTCAATATGGGACTTTAAGAATGAATAAAGTCATTGAATACATGCCTGATATTAACCATTTTATAAAAAATAAACCGCAGTGTTCTTCCCAGTGCGGTGCTGCCTGTGATTACTGCTTTCATAAAGCCGCTTTGATTGAAAAATATGTGCTGGCCAAAAATACAACAAATAATCTATCTTGTGCTGCAGGTGATTGAAATGTCAAGAACGTATACGCGATTAAAAAAATTACTCTTTGCTTTTGTTTCACTTAGCATCCTTCATACCTCAATAACTCAAGATGTCATTGGAAATAATTATCCTGACCGGCCGCATTCTAAGGATGGCAAATATTCAACATCATGGGGATTGAAGTTTTCGCTTGAGCCGGAGAAAGCCTTTGCCTGGGTTCAATGGACCTGGCCTCAGTCAAGTTGGAGTAATTACACAAATTATGGGGCTTATACGAATGTTTATAACAATATTTACGGTAATTATGTCAATTGGAATGCCAATTATTCAAATGCCGGTGTTTGGGAAAACCATACCAACTGGCAAAACCATACCGAAACCTATTCCCAATACAGCCAATACTCTAATTACAGCAATTACAGTAATTATGGCAATTATTATAATTACAGCAATTATTACAATTATAGCAATTACTACAATTGGGGTAATTGGGATAACTATGTACCGCCGCCGACAGTTACAGCCAGTGTTCAAGCTGTAGCTTTTCCTGGGACGACAATTCAAATTACAGCAACGACCGCGGGTACTGTTACTCAGGTTACAGCAATAAATTCTCTAAATTCGACGACTATAACGTTTGTTAATACATCCGGTAATACGTGGGTGGGTAGTTATAACGTACCTGCTGGCACAGCAAGGCAACCAATTACCTTTACCGTAACAGCAAGAAACAGTACCGGATCTGCAAATGCCGTAACGGTAACAAATGTTAAGACATTCCAAAGTGTTATTACGAGATGATGAATATAACGCTTATTAAGCCGCGATTGCATTTTTCGAAAGAGATAAAAGTTAATTTCATAAATTATTGAGGAGTTTTTTAGAATGAATATAATGTTAAATAACTATTGCAACTTAAAGTGTTCCTATTGTTTTGCAAACTGTGACCCCAAAAACAAGGTTAATATCTCAGATGAATATTACGCTTACATTCTTGACTTCTTTAAAAGATCCGGGCATTCGGAATTAAGGCTTCTAGGGGGGGAGCCAACCTTGCACCCGAAATTCGAGCAATGGGTTAATGACGGAATTAAAGATCCTTTCTTTCATAAGATTCAATTATTTTCTAATGCCCTTGCTCTGGATCAGAAGTTGAGCCATTCCATTGTCCACCCCAAAGTATCTTTCTTAATTAATCTTAATGGCCCAAAAGTAATCGGCGAAAACATATATAGCAAAACTGTCAATAATGTTGAAAATATGGTTTTCGAATACCGAAGAAGAAATATCGAGCCTCGTGTAACGCTCGGTATTAATATTTTTGAGCCTCATTTTGATTACAGTTATATTATTGAAGAGAGCAAGAAGTTAAACTTAAAAACCATTCGTTATAGTATCACGGTCCCGTCTAATAATAATCAAGCCGGGACTCTTCAGCATTATGAAAGTTATGTCCCTCGTTTGGTCGAGTTCTTGGACTCATGTCATGAAAATGGAATTATGCCCCATATAGACTGTAACAACCCTCCAAAGTGTATCTTTTCAAATGAGGAACTTGTTAATTTCATTTATTCCGGTTTTGACCTTGTTCATAGAGAAATGTGTCGGCCGGTAATGGATATACGACCGGATTTAAGTGTAGCGCGTTGTTTTGTCTTTGAGGATTATCTTTCCGTAAATATTAAAGATTTCGATACCGTTGCGAAAATTCAAGAATTCTTTATTCGTGAGATCGATAGCAAACGTTTTTTTAATCCCGCCTTTAAAGAATGTGGTGGGTGTAGATTCTGGCAGGAGAAGAAATGCCAGGGTGGATGTTTAGGTTACAATATTCAGAACAAATCAGCCTAGTATGATTGTGTATTAAAGGGTATAAGCACAAAATTATTGGCAGCTCTATGCCGAATAGATTTTAAGTGTAATTCATCACTTCTTGATGATTTGATGCCCTGGTAATCCAAACTCCAAGCTGCAGAATGCACAAAATAAAACTAGACCCCGGTGTGACCGGGGTTTAACTTTGTCAAATGCACGTGTTTATATCAATATATATCAGCATTATTCACAATACTTAAACTTCTTAGAGAGGTTGCAACGAATAATGAAATTCTATGGAATAATGCGCACTTAAAGACAAGTTCATATTTATTGAGAGGAGAAAATTATGTCGGATGTAATATATTTAAGGGATCTCAGACACGCTATTAGAGTCGCAAATATGAGTAAACGCCTAGCTGATTTTTTAAGTTTATCGGAAGAAGATAAAAGTAAGTATTATATATCCTCATTATTTCATGATTTAGGTAAATCTTTTTTATCCCAGGATATTGTAAATAAACCAGGTAATTTAACAAGTGAAGAAAGAAGGCATATTGAGACCCACTCTATTTTGAGTTACAAAGAAGTAAAAAAAATTGGTTATCCGGAAGAAATAGCAATTAATATCTTGTACCATCATGAAAACTTTGATGGAACCGGATACCCTTATGGACGTAAAGGGCAATTCATCCCTTTAGGAGCAAGAATTATAAGGATCACAGATACTTTCGATGCTTTAACAAGTGATAGATCTTATCGTAGGGCTATGAAAGCAGAAACTGCATTTGAAATTATGAAAAGGCAAAAAGAATTTTATGATCCGGAACTTTATAAACTTTTTTACCTTTTATACACTAAGAATGAATTTTAGATTGTAAGTCGCATCGAAGTCCACATGATCTTGTTTCAATCAATACACATAGGACAGGACGCCGTCAAACGGGAAAAGTTATACGGCGATTGGGGACATCTAGCAGGCACTTTTTCAAAACTAATTTGTAATTGCCAATTTTCAGGACGAAGGGGGTACTGTCGATCAGAATCGCAATTCGCCCTTCCAGCATTTTAGCTGAAACAATGTCGGGTTTTTTCCGTATTGCCGATTGTTGCAAAGACGGTAAAAGGGTCATCTTCAATGAATTGTTCAACTTTTCGGCGAATCAATGTAATATTGGTAAGAATCCTTTCTGTAAATCCTTCTCTTAGTCCTCGGACCACGGAATCTTCTGCGGCATTTCCACACTGCAGCTCTCGCCGCCCCCAGTCATGGCCAATGCCCCTGATGAACCATTGATCAATAAAACAATGTTCCCGGACAGGCACTCTTCTATCACTTCTTCGAGCGATGCAATCTCTCTGACATATACCGAAAGCATGGGTTTTATAGTACTTTGTGAATGGTCTAGTTTTTGTCGTTATTAATTTTCTTCTAACATACATCCTGTACTTTTTATAGATTGTGTAGCAAGGCCCAGGGCACAGGGGCAAGGAATCGGAGAAGGGGGCCGTTTAGGAGGGTAGGAGGTCTTAGTTTTATACATTTACGCAATAATTAGGAGAGGTATGTGCCTCCTCGCCTCGACTGTGTTTGGACGTCACCTTTGAGACAATCTCACGCTCACAATCGCAAAATTACACGTTCTTACACGATTATACACGATATACACGATTGTTGTTAAACCGTTATGTGGATAATGAAAATCTTAGTTATTACTGTTAGCTTTTTGACGTTTTACTAAACTTTGTTTTGTAATATCCTTAAACATTGATCAAGTAATCTTTCATTATTGATTATTATAATAGAAAGCTTTTTTCTTGTTCTGGTTACGATTTGAAAAAGCATTTTTGTTGGATGATAATAAGGAGTTGTAGAATAACCCCAAGTATTTAATTTCCCGTCCTTGTAATAAAAATGTCGATCAATTACGGCGACCACATTATCGTATTCTTGTCCAATTACTTTATGCGCATTATCTTCGTCGTTTTTTTGATACTTTTCATATGGGTATGTATGGTATCTTGATGGAGTAAAATTAATAACCTTCCATCCTTTATTATCAAGATAACCAATATACTTCTTCGCATCTTCTGGATCAGTAAAATATTGGATATCAATATTCTCGTAATTTTGATTCGGATTCTTCTTTGAAAGATCGAACAAATTTTTAATAAATGAAGCGATCTCTTTGTTCGTTCTAATTTTTTCGGTTAATCTGAATTCGTGCGGTGAAAGTTTTTTCGAAATGTATTTTGGTATATTATTTCTTATTTCATATGATGACAAGGTTTGCTGAGAATCATAAGAAAAGATAATTTTAGTGTTATTATCTTTTATTTCTTCTAATATATCATCCAATTGGTGCGTATATATTCTCTGGGTTTCATCAATAAATATGATATCATATGTTTTCAGGTCATAATCTTTATATAATTTAATTGAAGTAATTGGCCATTTATGTGCCGTCTTTAGCAAATATTGACCGCTATTTAAACTTCCACAATGAATTATTAAAATCTTATTTGAATTGGATATGTATTCTTTTGCGATATCATAAGTCAAAAGCGTTTTACCGGTTCCGGCAGATCCATGTATTGAGATATAAGCATTACCCGGACTAGCGCATAATTTTGCTATTTCATTCTTAATCCTTTCTTGATGATCGGTTAAAAAATATCTATTATTAATAAATGCTTCGGTTGAGTTAAATGGAGACACTAAATAATTAGTTGGATCGAACAGTTTGTTTACGTCTTCGATATACGCTAGTTCCTGCTTATATAATAAAGTAATTAAATAATTAAGGTCGGTTTCTTCGATGCTGCCATCGTCTTTTAGTATAAATAGCTTATTGATTCCAGCAACAAAGGTAAAACAATAGACTTCTACTCCTAAAAAACTCAAATAATACTTATTCTTATTGAGTTGTTTTTGGATCTTTTCATTAGTTGTCTCATTTTTTAGCTCAATATTAATTATGTAATTTTTGCCAAACCTTAAAAGGTCAAACTCCTTACTGATTTGGTTTATTGTAAATCCCACAAAAAATTCATCAAATACTATCAGCTTATTAGTGCTAGCAAAAATATTACTCACAAAAAGCTCCAAATCATTTAATTCGTTATCTTTAATTTTTATTGCAAAATTATCTTTGTATAACTCAAAAACCGTTTCTTGCAGATCTTTGTTTGCATTAATCAAAGACAATAAATTAACAGATTTCAATTTTAGTATTACCTTTCTATTTCCATAAACATGCAATTAACAAGTTCATAGTGTCGTTCTTTTTCATTGAGTTATTATAATACACCTATGATGTTCAAAACTTCAGATTTACTGACTATCAGATTTTGTTACTATTAAGACTCCCTCATTTGAGCCATCTGTATTATTAGATAATATTTTATATTTAATTTCTAAGTTGTCTTTCGGTGATTGAATTAAGATAATCTTATTAAGAAATTTAAGTTCCTTGGGGCGTAAGTCGTTTTCAAGTTTGAGTTCAATAATGTAAAAATCTTTGTCGTCATAGGTGTTTTGTGCAATGTATGTGTCTAGTTCAGTATAAAAATTCTCAGATGTATATTCATAAGTACCATTGTGATTTTTAGGTTTGTACCAACTCTGATTTTTTGGCTCTACAGATACATTACTATCCGCTTTAAATCCAAATACACTGCTAATAATCCCGTTTTCTTTGCAGAAAGGCTCTGCCATGTACTGAATAAAATCATTTGTAGGATATTGATTTCCTTGAAAAAGCCCGACAGAAGACTTATCTATAAAAAGTTTAACAGTAATGTTTTTATCAGGGTTTTCACTTATATTATGTATAGCTATTGGAAGAGCGCAGCACATTCTAATATTGTTTATAAAATCAATTAATATCTTATATATGGCAATTTCACACTGTAAATCAATTATTAAATCATGTTTTTGTTTTTCAACATCACTACCATGGTATTTATATGATGTGTTTCCAAAAGTGCCAAGGTTCACTTCCTTTTTTAAGTTACCAACAAAGAAAAATTCTTTTTCTATTTCAAGATCAAATAATTCTTTAATTTCTCTGATATAATCTTCTTTCTTTGTATCGGGAATTTCAGCATAGCTACTAAAAAGTTCAAGAATATTTGGTATAAAACTCGTACTATTATGAGGAACCAAATTCTTAAGCATACCTGAACTGATAAGACTTTGAGGTTCAGGATTTATTTCATTTATTGCGATTATCTCATTTTCCTTTTCTTTTAACTCCTCAGTATCGTGGGTTGGTAATTTAATGCTATCTATATCCCTAATTAAGTTAAAACAATTATCTCTACAACTCTGCAAATATTTTTTATAACTATAGTACTTAGTAATATTGCACTCCGGCATAGTTGGTGAGTATTCATTTGTTTCTTGATTATAAAAAACTAACTCAAGTTTAGCATGTTGAAAAACACTTTTTAACATGCCCCCGCTTGTAAGGTCTATCCAATCAAATATTCTTTTATCAAAATCTACCTTTGAAATGTTCTTTCCTTTTGTTCCTAGTAGCATCTGAGTAAAAATTACCGATGCTGCAATTAGTTCTAAACATTTATAATCCAATCTAAATTCTTTAAAGGATAAATATTTATGTAGTGCATCTCTGGTAATGCTTTGTAAAATTAATTCATCAAAAGGTAGCACAGTAATTGTTATATTATGTGTATCAAAAAAAGTTGTATCGAAGCCTTCTAAGGATTTTCTGGATTTTTCAGGTATAACCCCTGTTTTATAATATGATATAGCATTTATAAAAGTATTTGCATCCTCATCGCATGAACCAATAAGAAAAATCGAGTATTCCTTGGATGGTGCTTCTGTCGCAAGTTCATTCATCCATGCCACTATACTACTTTTATTAAATAGATTTATGGATGATTTTACTTGTATCGATTTTATTAGACTCCCTTGTGATTCAAGAGCTATATCTACTTTATTTCCTATTGGGTATTCTACATAAATTTTGTCCCAGAACTCTTGCGTTAATGCCTCTAGCACAGATGCAAAGCCTTGATAGAGAAAACCTCGTATAGATTCTTTACCACCCACATTATCACCCTCTCATTAATGCTAGGACAGTACCCCTCATAGTTAGTATTTATTTACGTTTTACTATTAAACAAAAGGAGACAAGTATCATACTTTTTTGAAAAGAATTTTTGTTTTTTAGCATGGTAAGTCCTTATTAGAAGCTGTTTTTTAATTTGAAATTATATATTAATACTTTTCACATCCTTCAATAGTTTCATTATCTCTATAATCAAAAACTATTGCAGTACTGAATTTTGCCCTTGTTACGGCAACATAAAATTTCGATTTGCTTTGGTCTTTCAAACTTGTAGAATGGTTTCTCATCCAATCAGTCATTGGTTTTGTGGCATAAAGCAACACTCTTTCAAAAGTTAGCCCTTTTGATTCACCGATGTTAATAGCGGGATAATTAATATTTACTAGTGTTTTAACGCTATCTCTTAGCTGTACCGGTCTAAACTTCTTCAAATATTCATCCACATCAGATGATTTTAATAAAAAAACTCCGTCATGTTCGCTAGTTTTGTCGCTCTTTGACTCACAAGCCTCATATTCCGGAAAAATGCTGTTTGCAAATATACAAATTTTATTATTATTTCTATAAGAGTGTTTAAGTGAAGATATGTCGATTTTACACGATATTCCTTCGCATTTTTCTTGAATATATTTATCTATTGCACCGTTAATATATGATTTGTTTTTTTGCTCATCATGTGTGTGATATGTAACTTGGCGAGGATCTCCTACCATCAATAAATTGTCTGCATTTTGCATTAAACACTTGATCAAATCCAAGTCATAACCAGCCATATCCTGAATCTCATCAATAAAAATATATTGATAGATTTTACAGATTCTCTTTATCACATCACCATTTGTTCTTTCGTTACAACGAAAAGCAAATTTCGATAATTTATCGGTATATAGTCTGTACTGGGGATCAAAATAATGCATATTAACATCGGTCTCGGGAAAGCAAATCGGTTTACCCCTAAAGAAATATTTAACCGCTGATTTTGTATTTACCAACAAAATACCGTTTATTCTATGTTCCGTTAGCACCCCTTGAAAAGGTTTTACGCCATGCTGTAACAGAAAAGAAAACCATGTTTGTATCATGACATTTGGCGGAACCGCACCGTTAACTTCAATGAATTTCTTTAGTATCTCTTTACTGTTTGCTTCGGTGAAAGTGGTAATCAACACTTTTGAATGTTTAACCATAAGTGCTTGTTCTACGATATATGTTGTTTTCCCCGAGCCTGCCGCAGCAATAATCAACTTATTATTCATTGTCTTTAACAGCTTTTGAAATATAATCAGGATAATTAATTTTTTCGGAGCTCGAAAATATTTTTAAGGCACATTCCGTTTTTTCATTTTTCATATATATACGCAAATCATCTTCTTTCTTGTAAGAAGTTCCCAACACTTTATTAAATAGAGTAAGATTATTTGCTTTAAGTAATTTTGGTTCAAGCGTATTGTAGTTATAAGCTTGTTTCCCAATTACCAAAGATCCCGTATCAACATTTAAGTCCACGCATAATTTGACGTAAGGTTTCAGATTTTCCCCAATATAGTTTACATATTTTTTATTTATTGCTTCGATATCACCATCATTATCTGTGACAACTGTAACCTGTTTATATAATAAATCGGCTATCTCTAAAAATCTCAAAAACGACGTACCCACCGAAATAACATCAATTCCGTCTTGGATCGGAAGCCTACCGTCATGTAAGTCCATATATGCCCTTTGAACAACAAGTTCATCCGAATCACCTTCGACTAAAATAGCGCTTTCACATAAAATGAGCCGAAGCGTATCATACCCGGCAATCTTTTTGAAAAACTCGTTTGACTTTAAGTTCGAGAACCGAATTGCTTTTTGCTGGTTAAGTAATAAGATATTATCAAGTCCAAGTTTATTTGCAACGAAACTACTGTGGGTGGAGATAATGATTTGTTTTTCATTATACTTAGCTTCAATTGCGGAAATTAATTGATTCAGTTTTGTATGTGAAAGATGGCATTCAGGCTCCTCAAGTAAAATAATATTTGCTTCTTGAGCTTTCTTGTGCGATAAGGCTAATTCCGTTTTGACGACGCATTGTTCGCCCTTGCCGATATTGCTAAACGGGATGCTATCAAGTTGGGTTATCAAGCTACTTTCCCAAGCACTTTTGGTTCCCAGTTCAACACTCAGTTCGATTTTCTTTTTTGTAATTGATGGCAGTGTATTAATTTTTTTATTGATCTCTGCTATCGAACTGTCACTCATGAAGTTTTCTTTCATTTTTCTATGAGCCTGCGCCACATGAGTAATATCATCAGAATCCAATAGATTCCTTATGATTCTTGAAATATAGACATCTGAACCATTCTGAAACCTGCTACTTGTTGAGTCGATCATGGCACATTTCATCAAAATACCCTTGCTAGTAATTGCTTGCCGTGCAAATGACTCCCAAACCACGTCATAATATTCAATCGGCAAACTTAACAAATCGCGTGAAGTAATTAAGGATTCATACTCATCATTGTATTTTTCGTTATACTCAACTTTGAGCATAAGTCCTTCAGCTTTCGTTTTTTCAGCATTTCCATTGCCTTCAAACAAAGGGCATGTACCTTCAGAAAAATATAGTTCTATAATAAAGCTCGGAGGCAATACTTTTTCACCTTTGCTTATTGATTCAATATAATTAGATATAACTTCATTATTGAACATATACTGCGACAATTCCGTCTTAATATGTCTACCATTATATAAACCCGTAAGAGCAATATTTATAGCTTCTAGGATCGTTGATTTTCCCGCTTCGTTATTTCCAACAAGAATATTAATACCTTCATTAACTTCAAGAATAAATTCGCCTTTAAAGCACTTAAAATTACATATCCGAATTTTTCTTATAGACATAAGGTAATCTCCTTGTCAGTAACAAAAGATGTCTTAATCAAACTTGTTGAATCATTTTCATGATAATGTTTTAATTCCTACACATAGTGTTTTAACTATTTGAATCAATTTTAACGTATCTTCTCTTCTAAGTACTAACCTTTGACCAATTTTATATGAGGAATCACCTGACTTCCTCATATACATTTCATCAACGATGCCACCGTTGTGTTCGAAAATATGCCGTTTTTGAAACATTAAAGTCATTTCAGAAATTTCATTTTTCGTAAGCCACTCGTCATAACCTTTTCCTGTTGCTTCTTGAAATAAATTACTTCCTTTTTCCACTATTTGAAAATCGTTAACCCGTGCTACTTTGCAGGATAACGATTTGTATTTCATTTCAGCAAATTTTTGGAAAGCTGAAACAACATCCCCTAAACTACCTTCAAGCATAGCTCGGCACATTGTTATAGCCTTATCTTTTCCAAAAGACTGTGTCAATAGCTCTTCCATCTCTGACAAGGACTCTATCATTTTTACAATCGTATCTAAAGATTCATCAATGACATCTTCAATCGCATTAAAACCACAGCAAGGACAAAAATAGGCTGAGCCAATTACACTATAATGTGTATAGCATTGAGGGCATTGTATTTCTTGCTCCCATTCTTTGCTTTGTCCCAAAGGATTGTTATTAAAACTGGTTCTACTACCGGGTTTATATGTAAATTTCATAAACTTATTATGACGCGTACTGTGTTCTAAATCTCTGAAGGTTTTGTCTAATTCTTCATGAATATACTCCATGGCAAAGCTTTGAGTTATTCTACGCATATCTTCAAGCTGCTTTTGTGTCCACCACTTGTCAGATGTGTCAACATGTCCGCACATTGGGCAGTGTACTTCTTCATCAGAGATTTTTTCTTTCCAATCGTCCATGTAAACTTTAAACGCAAAAAGGCAATTTTCGTTCGGACACTCTCGATCAAGGTAACCTTTTTCATCAGAATTAAATGTAATTGGTATTTTAATCATGGATTTTTATCTCCACTATCATCCATCCTGTTTATCGTTAGTAAAATGAAACAAGCTGTTATTACTTAAGAGATAGGCTATTTAAGCATATCTATATGATAATTCCACATTTTCCCTTTATATCCTTCTATAATAGCAAAATCAACCACAAAATAACAAAAATCACCAAAATGTTATTAGCACACTTTTCTGGCGATTTTGTAAAGTAATTCCTTAATAATAAACTTAGTAAAAGTCGAAACTGTTTATATTATTAATGAAGGTTTTTTATTATATCTTGGATATTGTATAAATACTCATTTCGTTATTGAGCGACCATACCAGAAACTGTTCGTTCAATAGTCTGGCTGATCATATTTTTCCACTCAGGGGCTTCACAGCCTGCTCGGTATTGCTCGCAATCATTCATTAAGTTTATTACAGCTTCTGGTGTGGCATTGTTTGTAGTAAACAAAGCCTTAAAAAATGAATTAAATTGTGAAATTGTTATTGGAATAATCTGCAAGTGCATTCTCTCATCACTTCGGGAATACCACACACCAATTCTGAATGTTTCTGCAGTATTAGAGTCTATATTGTTTGCAATAAACAGGCCATAAACTGGTTTCCCATTAGCTTCGGTATAGTGGTTCATAAGATCAGCCACATGGCGACGGACAGGTTCCCCTTCTGCCGCCTCTTGTCTTGAACTTTCTGTCAAAGTAACTTCAATAACTATAACGAAATCACGAAACTCCATAATCAAGTCCGGGCCATTTCCAGGAGCAGTGCCAACCGGTAAAAAGTCCTGATCAACCTTAAAACGCCTGGCTTCATATGGTTTGTTTTCTAAACTATCAATAGCCAAGAAAGCCCGCCATAATATCCACTCTAGATAGGCAGGGGTCTCACTACGAGGGATAACTATCTCGTTTTCCTCATCTATGCGGCGACGATCTCTACGTGAAGCGATGAGATCAATGTAAGTAGCAATTTCTTCCCATTGGTCGGCTTGCTCTCTAGCATAAATTTCTTCTTTTTGTTTAAAAATAATATCTTCAATTTCGTGCCGTATAATGGCGATATCAGCTGGCGTATTTACTGGCCGGTCCCCAAGTATAAACGGGATCCCCATACGTGATAACTGTGCAATTAAATCATGAAGCACATTCAACGCTGCATCCTGAGTGTCGGTCGGGAGCTGTGCCCCATTACACAAGGTAGTATACCTTTCAAGCTCGCTAGCTGGTGCAGAGATATCTCTTGCCATTAACTCTGCAAACAGACGCTTTTCAGGTACTAAAGCTATACCTCGTCCTCTATTTTGGACAAGGCCGGTAGCTTTTAAATACCGGAGATTGGCATCTGCATAGTCGCGAAAGGTCGCTGGCATTAGACCAAATGTATTTCCTGCTTCTTCATATTTTACTGAATCAAATCGACGTTTTGAGGCAGCAGCATTTCTCTCATTCCTTAAAGTAATAATGTTTGCTACTACAGTAGCAATATTGTCTGCGCTACTCGTCGCCTGAACTATAAGTGCCATCTCAATAAAGCTTACATATGCTTCTCCAGTTTGACGTTCCAACTCAAGAAGGACTGCTAAAGTATGGCGCAGAGGCGAAAACCAAGTTGTTTGTCTATCCTCATTTTGAATCGGCATAAATTGCGCTGCTAAAGATCGCAAAAAGCATTCCTGCATAGCAGGCACAGTTTCCGATCGTATCAGTCGCCATCCATTGGGTGTAATAGTATCCATTGCTCCAACGTCTTCTTGACGAATTGTAGAAGAACGAGGTATCTCCGGGTACAGAAACCCCAACTTTCCAAGAGCTGATCGCCATTTACGTCCAACGCTGTTTGTTTCGTCTGTTCCAAGCGAAACAATGCCATGCTGCCCCAGTAATTCTCGGAAAGCGCGGTCACCATCTTGACCTCGCATATTGCCTTGTAGGTAAGACGTTGAAAGTGCAACCAAACCATCACGTAATCGGAATGCACTTCTGACGGATGTGTTACCTATGTACCAAAGTGTCATAGCTATATCTCCTCAATATCCCACAAAAAGGTATTCTTGCACTTGGTTCTTATTGTCTCCCACACGGTTACCCTGGTTGCCAAAAGAATACCGATAATCCACAGGTATAACTTCTACGTGTTCCTTGTGTTTGGAGAGAATGGAAACCATTTCATCAAGCGTTGGTAAACTGTTTGATGAATAGGAAACGATAATTATACTATTAGCATATTTTTTAAATAAAAGGCCGAAGGCATTGGCAGCACCTTTCCTCGTTGAAAAGGGCGTAGAATATGACTTGAACTTTTTGGTTTGAGTATGCTGCTGTATTTCAACACCTTCCCAATTTCGAGCGAGACCTTCGACGAAATGATAACGGCGTACATACTCATTATCAGAGTAAGGAGAATAATATGGTGGGTCAATATACACCAAGTCTGACTTATCAATTCGCAGCTTCATGGCATCACTGTTTTTTGCTTTATTAACCTTCCCATTATTAAAAACAGAGTTATTTACGACAGTTACAGCATCCATAAACTGCTCTTCAAGAGATTTTTTCAGATCTTTTCTACCGTCATTATAGCGATCACCCGTATAGGTAAAAATGCCACGAGCTCGCTTTTTAATGCACGCACGGATCAATGCAGACATAGCTATCGCACGTTTATATGGATCTCGGATAGCTTTGATATTTGTACGCAAGGTGTCAATAAGCGCATTATCATGATCAGTGAAATATAGTCCGGTAAAAGTGTTAGTAACAAAATGATCAGACTCCTGTGAATCTATCAGTAGTTTTTGTGCTTCACTTCGTGGAAGAATAACCGAATTGTTCTCAATCATGGCTTTAGCAAAGGTTGCAGACATTGCCATGTAATCATTACTGATAACTGTTTTCCCTTGAGCTTTAAACATGTACCCCACAATACCCGATCCCGCGAACAGATCTACAACACTATCAAATTTAAACTGTGAAGCAATGTCCCATATCTGTAATAGTAACTTACTCTTAGAACCCATAAAGCGGGTTGATGGATATTTGGCTACCTGGGCTGGCAAGGGCTTCGGCTCAACCGACAGAACAATATTCCTTTTCGGAGGAATTGCAACAATGACATCCTCCCCCTTACGACTATTACCATTACAAGATATGTATCGTTTGGTTTGTATAACCTCAATATTAAACGTTCCATAAAGCTCATGTACTAATGGATGGTTGGAATTTGTAAGAATTACATGGCAGCCCAAATCATGAAGCCGCTTTATCTCATTCGCAAGTTCTACATGATCTTCTTCATAAAACTGTTCCTTTGTGTATCTTTTGAAATCCGAGTACTCTGATATAGGAAGATATGGTGGGTCAAGAAAAACAAGGTCACCCGGCTTTGCATAGTCTTTTAAAACTTGTAGATAATCTGCACACACAATTGTAGCTCTTTGCAAAACAGCAGATGCTGCATATAAAGCCTCAAAATCACAAATCTTTGGGTTCTTATATCGACCGAAGGGGGCATTGAATTGCCCCTTTTTATTTACTCTATATAATCCATTGAAACATGTTTTATTCAGGTAGATTGTCCTTGCTGCTGCCTCAGGTGGTGAAAGCTCATGCCATTCAAGTGATCTGACCGCATAAAACATTTCTTCTGTATTGCTGTAAGTTTGAAGGTATGTAATAACTTCATCAACATGATCTGCTACTTGCCTGTACATATTAATTAACTCGGGGTTGCTATCTGCAATAACTCCATCGGAAGGATTAAGCGCGAAGAAAAGCGCTCCTCCACCAACGAATGGCTCTATATATCGACCATACGAAGTGGGAATCTTAGGTAAGATATCATTGAGCATTTGTGTCTTACCACCCGCCCATTTAAGCAAAGGGCGTGCGGGAATACTCGGTTGATATTGTTCAGCTTCACTGCCTATCGAATTGACCAATGTATACGGCCCCATTTCTGGTGCAGCTAATATTTTCCCAAAGATTTTAGCACCGTTTTTTATATCTCTATAATATCACATATGTCACAATTTTAAGTAGAACAAATCTATACAAGAACGTCAGTTTTTCTTTTTTATTAATATTTTGTTTTTCGCTCCCTCTCATCAGTTATCATGATATGTTTTATGTTATGACTAATATTTCCATCCAAGAAATCTTGCCATTAGCGCATTGCTGGGCTATAATCTTAATACGAACATTTGTTCGTATTATTTTACTGAGTTTTAACTTGTACGGGGGGAATGCTATGAAAATCATAATGCAGCCTATTGAAGTGATAGCTTCTTTTAAGCTTGACGGAATGTCCACACCGTTAAAGTTCAGGATTATGGAGAATGATTCCCCTTCTATCATTACCGTGGAACAAGTGTGTTTTCGCTCCGAAGAGAAATTAGCCGGCAACAAAATGATTACGTTCCGCTGCCAGAGTACTATTAACGGAGCTTTGAAAATCTTTGAATTAAAGTTTGAGCCAAGCACCGGCAAATGGTTTTTGTATAAGATTTAGAGGTGACTAATCTTTGAGCAGGCGGATTATTTTCCATGTCGACGCCAATTCAGCCTATTTATCTTGGGAAGCGGTTCACCGTCTTCAGCATGGTGATCCTTTGGATTTACGTACCGTTCCAGCAATTGTTGGCGGTAATCCGGAAACCAGGCACGGTATCGTGTTAACCAAATCCATTCCTGCCAAGAAATTTGGTATTCAAGCCGGGCAATCGGTCTATGAAGCCAAATCAAAATGTCCCGAACTGATTATTGTCCCGCCCAACTATTATTTGTATATGCAATGCAGCACTGCTTTCGGAGACGTGCTGCGGGAATTCTCCCCTTTGGTGGAGCAATATTCTATTGATGAATACTTTCTGGACTACGCCGGGATGGAGAAAGCACTGGGAGATCCCCTTCCCGCTGCTTACCGTCTCAAAGATCAGATCAAGGAACAGTTAGGCTTGGAATAGTCTCAGATGGTTTTCCCCGTCATTAACTACCACAGGAACCGGTTGCATAGGAGCAATATTATACCGAGCTTTCCAATCTATTTCTTCGGCAATATTTACGATTTCTGCCACTTGTTCCCCTGTTAAGGTCAATGTCAATCTTCCACACATAGGCCCTATCCTCTATGCAAATAGTGCGCTTATTCTACGTCTAATATGGATAATCCTGCGAAACACAATCAAAATATTTTAACACCCCATAATGCTCATACTGTGCATAAAATTGCTAATGCTTTTTTATAGAGAGCGTCAAATTCACAACCACAATTACCACACTCTTCGTCTGCCTGTTTTATAGCTGTAATCAATGTTTCTTTATTACCTGTACCATTTAGATATTCTCTTGCGGGGACATCAATTAAATCCCAACCTGATTCCGAAAACTTAATAAGTATGTTTTTTAATTCATCACTCATTGCGTTACTCCTTTTAAGAATAATTATTCATATCGGAATTATAACAACCGATATAGTGGGCTATGTGTTTATGTTCCTCAAGATACTTTTCAAAACCGTGATTTCTTATGTAATTGTTACCGTCAATCCAAGCGGTTCTGATATGTTCCGGTATACCTTTTTCGCACGGGAATTCCTCACACTTGCTGAAAAGTTATTTCCATTGATCTACCCCTCCTCTAAATAAATTTTCCATTCTTTTCTTTGTTAAATCCCTAGCTTTAGAAATATGATAATGGTATCAAAATGACACCATACACGCTCGCTTGGGTAGATGTTCCCTGTTTTGATATCTTTTGATGGAATGATTGCCGGACCAAGAGAATAAATGAAGCCCTGAAAACATAAAAACCACCTTTAATGATGGATTAGATACCGCCAAAGGCACCAAATACAGCCTTAACTTTATCTCTAAAATCAGCTTCAAAATTATTACTTTTATCAAGACTTATTGCTGTTTGACTGGGCCAGGTATATTTAACAAGAAAACCCGGGCAAATATTGAGTTTGTCATAGTTCTTAGTTAAGATTTTTTCCTGAATCATACTTCTATCTTCTGTTACGATGATCTGATTCTGCTCAAGAGTATCAAATAATGTACTGAAATCTGCCCTTTTGACCTGCTTTAAAGTTTTGTATTCTCTTTTCCAGAATCTTAAATACTCTTCAATTGTTAGACTACCGTCAAACCACAATAAGTTACTTGAGCGGTATGAAATATGAAAATTCTTTGATATCTCAAAGCCTTGAGTCTGTAACTCGAATAATTTATTTATATCAAGCTTCTCAAATGTTTCTCTGGCTGAGTTCATGGTATCTCCGGCATACATCCATAGATCAATTGTCCAATCGGAAGCTACTTGATTTGCATCTAAAGCAATTTGCTTAACTGTATTTCTGCCACTTTCGATATAATACTTCCAACCTCTATGGTATTTAACTTCAGAACTTATTCCTGGAAGTTTGCAATTGGCCATTACCAAGATACAACGCTTATTTAATAGGTACAAATTGCTTTTACAAACTCCAAAAGTTGTATAAGGATTAATCCAAGAGTATTCGTTGTCTACATACTCAATAAAGTTCTCAATTAAAACCCTCTCAAGTCCGGTTACCATGTTATTTTGAATTAGAGAATTTAAACCTGAGATAACTCCCCTCCACGATAAACAACATGGCTTATCTATTATGTTGATATCAGTTTCCTCTGAAACGTTTGGATTTAACTGACCAAGCCATATATTCTCTCGAGAAGGTTTATTTTCCACGATGAATAGCCAGGAAGGATTACATAGTATTACTCCATCGTAACGAGCTTGTCTATCATCATTTTGCACCTTCACTTCCTGATCTAATTTATCATCAGAAATGATTATCGAAAGCAGCGTACGACCCTCAACTGCACTGGAAGTGAAGATGTTATTTGAATTCGATAACTGGGTATATACCTCTTCAACTCCCAAGTCGCCATTTGCAATAGAGTCTATCTTACATTCTGGCAGTTCGTTTCTTACCATTTCAAAGAACATTACCTGGACTATTGGAATGTTCTTAAGAAGAATAAGAAAACTCCTTGTAAGCTCATCTTCATGATTGTTTGATTTGTTTTTATACGGATTAAAAACATTCAGATGATCCATATTCCACCTCACGTACTATTGCATTTATATCCCATCGAATAATTGTTTTACCCATTTACCAATTTCATCGTTACCTTCAATCACAAATTCCTGTCCTCTGCCGACACTATTAAGGAGACAATGAGTGTCAAATAATTCCCATATAGGCTTATTTGATTTATCAAAGCATTTTCCATGGTAACTCACCTTTGTACCGTAGCTTGGATGAAAGAATCTAGGAAGTTTCCAAACCGATCGTTTCTTTTGTTCTGGACAGGTTAAGACCAGTGAATCCTTATAATGAAAAACTCCATATCCTGGTAAGTTAGGGGAGAAACTTAAATCCTTATTAGCGATATAGCCTGTATTCTGTTCCCTGTTTCTATAGCAATAGTGTGGATGATTCTCTTTCCACTCTTCATAACTTTTTTGTGGCGCTATCTTTTGGACTTCGTCTACCTGTAAATAACCCCAGATAATATGTCGGTCTGTGCCACTCACATACTTATATCCGTTATGCATTTTAACCACATCACGAAACCATCCAAAGTATAAAAACAAATCCCCAGGCTTAACCCCTTTGTGGTTTAAATGCGCTTGAGCACTGCTACTTTGCCCAAATAACCCTCTCCAGTCACTATGTCTACTGTTTAGAATTGAAGGATTAATATCTGGGTCAAGATGAACGTATTTATTATCAAATTTGTTGAGTCCCAATTGCTTCATTATATCTAAATATGAAGACTCTTCATCAAATCTTAAATCTGCATAAGTCCGGCCTATGATGCCTATTTCATCCTCAGGAATTGGAAAGGAAAGCAAACGACCACTTTCGATGAAGTGCGGGCTTGGATATCCACCAGCAGTAGAATCAAACCCCTTTCTGCTTAAAATCACCTTCAAGATATCCCCTCCATCTTTTTTACTTAAAGCGCCATATTATTTTAACGCTATGCTAATCAAACTTTAATCATTGCCCAAGCAAGATCTAAATTAAAGCTATTTCAAATAATTCGCCACTTACCCGCCATGTATTGCTTATTGTTGAACTATTCTTGCATAGTATTTTAACAGTCATACAGAGATCGTCTGCCGGGCTCCACTGTACGCCTTGACGGTATGGATGAAGCATATTTATTTTACCGAGAACTGCAGTCGCTGAATCCATCAGCATATTCTCTGCGGTACTTTGATCAGTTCCAATTAGATCTGATAATCGTTCTGAAAGTAAAGATATGTTTGTTCCGTCATGCACATGAACAGAACTTATAATTCCATCAAGTAATGGTTTTACAACTGCAGCCAAGTTAATCCTAGTCCCATAAGGGACATTAATCATCAGCTCAATGCCAAAGAAATTAGGTTTTCGTAAATTGTTTGAAATATGGACTTTGCCCTTTTTCATTGCATACCAAAACGAATGCGGTTTACTATTGCTTTGAATTACTGGGAAGCTAATATCTTCCCAATGCGCTAATGTCTGTATCTTTTTCCAGTGCTCAAGGTCTTGTTTGACATCGATAACTTGATAACAATGATAATGAGGTATTTTTTCAGTATGCCCTGGAATTACCGGAGGTGCAGAGAAACTGCGCTCCAAAGATAACCCGTTGCGGCAAAGATTTGAGAACGCCCCACTTCCAACATTATAGAGTAATACATTTTCTACATCACAAAAATCTTTTTGCTCTGAGGCATAAACTGCATAAAGCATAGATCGTTCAGAACCCTTAAGTGATTTTAGTGATATTTTTAAAGAATCTCTCATCTCGCGAAGCCATCCCTTAGGTTCAAAGGGCAACCGAGCATTCGACCATAATTCTACCGAATTCTCTTGTTCCTTTATAAAATAATCTAATCGAGATACACCACTTAGCATTGTTATCCTTCTTTCCTAGACACCTAATGGCTTTATCAGTATTTTTTTATTCCCTTATTTTCTTTTAAAGACGGTAATTTGCATGTTCAAACCTGTGCAATCCTGGTATGGCAAATCCGGAATTGTTCTATAACCATCATTACATCCCAGCCTTCCAACAATGGCAAGACAAAGAGCATCTAAAACATCATCAATTTTCTTTCTGAGTTTGTTTTGCTTTTTATATGTTTCAATAACTGCTTGGGATTCTGAAAAACAATCCTTCAGAATATCTATTCTTTTCTCTTGGCCATAATCATCTCGCTTATTATCCTCAAGAGGAATTCCACCGTTCAGCAAGTAGAAACAATACTCAGGGTGGCTTTCTAAGAGCCTGTTTTTCCACTGTGGATTGTTTTGCAGAAAAACATCCACTTGTTTTATAGCTTTGCATAGGGCCATACTTATTGGGGTTTGCTTTGCATCTAATTCCCTATTTAGCTCCCATGCTATTTTTTCATCTGCTGCATAAACAATCTGCCTGAAGGGCGTATTGAAAACGCTGGATGCTTTCTTACTTAATAAAGTACGAAGCTCATTATCCGGGCGCTTTACAACATCAACCTTGCTTTCGGGAAGTCCGATCGGAATATCTATCAACAAAGAGTCTGCCCCTTGGTATCTTATACATATTTCTTCTATGGTTTTGAACTTTCCCACCTCAAACGTTTCATTGGAAATAGCGACTACCAACCACCCTCCCTTACAACCGTCTATTCCTACACTTATGTAATTTTTCTCTTTTCCAGTCAGCCTATTAAACAGAATAATAAATTGCCTTTCCACATCTTCAAATGCTTTACATTCAAAGTCTGGAACTCCTTTAAGACAGGGTGTGAAATTAAATATTTCTTCCTCCATAAAATTTAAAAACTCATAATAAAGCATTGCATCATCGATTTCGAAGACTTGTCTTGTTTCCTCATCACTCAGCGGTTGATCCAAATATTTGTTCCATATTAATTTCTGTAACCTGTCTTCAAATTCAATATATTGTGGCAGCTGCTTTTTGACTGTTCTTGTAATGTCGGAAATATAGGCTTCACTGGCATCATGGAGCAAACAGGAAAGTTGAATTCTTTTCGAATATCCTCTTTCTTTAGCTTCAGTAGCGCAATTTATCGAATGCTGCGCTACTGAGAAAAAGCTCTTAAAATGACCATTTGCTCGGCATAACAATGATAGGGCATGAGCAATATCTTCAATCTTTATATCGGTTAATACAGGATCTGTTGGCGTAAAATGGATTTTTGAAAATGTAGTTATATGTTCGCTCATATTCTTTGTCTCATTTCCAATTATTTTTAGGTGCCTATTATAATCACGTCACTAAGAATTCCCACTACAGCAGCAACTAAGTTAAGATAGTCATTATTTGTTTCTATTACGTAAATACGCTTTGTATCGATTTCGGTGATCACAGTATCGTATTAAATTAACTAGAAGTTCGGTCATTTGTAGATCATCCATATATAGCAGTTTATCTGCGGGCAGCGTTCCAAGTAATACTCTTCCGTTATTTATCAAATCAGGGTTAAATTCTTGAATGCGAGATCTAAATTCTTCACTTCGAGCATTTTTCATGCCGAATTTACCGTTGTGAGTAATAATCAATTTGTCGTTTATCTCCTGCAAAAAAACATTAAGATTAATTTGCACCAGCATTTCATCTGTTTGATCGCCGGATACTGATACAATCAATACACTCTTACCGGTTAAGTTTCCATACTTAGGGTCGTTTTCAGTTTTTCCTACGGTTTGTATAGAAAATCCGTAAATGTTACTCTCACGATTAGATAACTTAATGTGTAGTAGACGGTAAACACCAGATCCAAAATCACTGCCGGATGCATCGCCGTAACGTCGATAACTTAAGCCAAGGTCAGCAAGGAATTCAATGCCGCCAGTATATGTTCCTATGGGTATTTTGTGCGAGCAATCTAGTAATGCTTCTGCAAGATTTACGATATGTCTATGCTTTGCAGGAGGGGTATCCTCACCGATACACCAATCGTAATCTAAAAAATTAGAAACAGATGTCAAATCTGTTCTGATAAACGGTTCTCCATCTATTTCAGCTTTTAGTCTCTCTCTTTTTAACATTTCATCATATGTTGGTAGCCCATTCAGCAAATGGTAGTTATCTGACTCCTCTTCATATGCATAACAGGAGATCTCATTACCATCACTGATAATTACATACGTTGCGAATAAATCGTTGGCATAATTAGTTGCCTGTTCAAGAGCTTGATCGCTTAGACCAACACTTTCAGATTTACATTCGACAATAGTAATGGGCATTCGTGTTTCTTCCTTCTCTTCACAAATGACAATGTCTACTCGGCCATTCTTATCTATACCATAATGTGAAAGATGTTCTTCCAGAAAAATCATATGCTCTGGTACACGAAGAACATCTCGAATATAGCAAGCTGTTCGTTGTCTAACCTTTTCTTCAGGAGTTACTGGAACCAGTCTTTTTCGAAATGGATCAAGAAAATGAGAACCATTATTATGTATAGCCGGAAGCTGTATTTTTGAAAATTGTTTTCTAAAATCGGTCGATTGGATCATAATATCATACACCTTCTAAAGTTAGTATTAAATGAAATGTAAGAATTAATTACTTTCTTGTTTTTTGCCTCGGACCAATTCATCAAGCCTTTGCATTCTCACACCCATAGGTAATCCCTTAAGGGGTTGCTTACAATGATCTAAATACGGAAGCAACGGCGCGATATACTTTTCACCAGCCAATAAAATGAACTCAGTATTAGAAATATCAAAGCGCGCTCCGATCTGCTCCATTACTCGATTACCCCAAGCCATACACTCTTTTGAAGACTTGGTATTGAGCGTTTCGTCATACGGGGCAATGACGGTGCTCATCTCGACGAGGCCGTACTTCGCGGAGAGCACATACGACTCGTCCGTGACAAGCTGTGCATAGGCATACGCCTTACGGAATAAGGCACTGGCATCATAGAGATACCTCGCTTCACATTCGGTTGATCGTTTATCTTTTGTGCAGGATATCAGCGCCACCTGTTTCATCTCTTTCGCCTCGGTCAAAGAGCATACGAGCGTCTCATAACCACATCGCCAGTTCGCCCGCATACCATCTTTGTTTTTCCATATTGCCTCCGGCCCACTCATTCTGGTAAAATCGAGCCTGTACTCACCGTCAATCAGCATAACCGATTGTACATTCTTGTTCTTCCCAGCTTGGAAGCACATGCTTTTCTCAGGCGAAGTATAAAGGACCGCACAAAAATTCTCCACTGTGCGAACTTTCAGGATATCTGAATAGATGTTATCGAATTGTCCATCGTCATGTACGGGCCAACGATTTATTATTAGATACCGCTTGTTCGGTATTCCTTTAAGTTCAGGATGATACAGTAAACGCAGTACCTTATCCGGCGTTTTAATGTCCACGCTGTCTATGCAGCAGAAGATGACATTATTTCCGTCTATGGTATAACGATAAAGCCCATCCGTAATACACTCCGACGCTTTCAGTAGGACACTTATCCGTCCGGCATTCGGGCTGATACTCCAAGTGCCGGTGGCATTCGGTGTCGCAGCCTGTTCTATGCTGATATCGGGTTCATATCTGCCGTCAAAATCAGATGTGTCATAAACATAAATGTTATTGACCATATCTTTATCAGTCTTTACAGGATAAATTGGCTTTCCGGTCAAAAGGGCACCGTTCGGTGTGAAACCGAATGTATATGAATTGATCTTATCGCTATGAGAATATCCCATCGTACAGAACGAGAAGCAATTGTTCTCCAGGGAACGTGTCTTGTTATAGCGGTACCATTTCTGGTGTACGACGTTACCACCAGTCGAATTAATAATGATGTCCACACCCCGTTTGCCCCATGCTCGACTGAAAGCCGCATGATTACTGTCGTAGCAAATAGTCATCCCAATTCTTACATTTTTTAAGATAATTGGATTAAAGATATCTTCCAGAGTATCTTTATAATCGGAACTAGACAATAAGGAATTATCAGCCATCGTGTGTTTTCTATACAAGCGATGTGTAGTTTCATTGCCGGAAGCATACGCATTTGCATATATGTTATATATAAAGCTTTCTTTGTCTTCCGCGCCGATGATCACAGCGCACCCCGCCTGGCGGCTTATCTTCATTGCCCGTTCAATTGCCTTATTGACATCATACGAGTCAGACAATCTCAGATCGTAAAAATCAGCCGTAGATGGCGTGTAGCATGTCTCTGGAAAAACAAAGATGTCTAGGCTTTCCCTTGCTGCATCATTAAGGCGTTTATTGAAGATTCTCTTGTTATGGTCGTCGTTACCCTGTAAGTAGAGACCAATTTTCAAACTTACAGCGGGCTGATTTGGTTCAACGACTTTTTGTGGCACCTCAATTAAAGTGTTAATATATTCAGATGCATCGGGGCTTTCCCAATCGTAGGTTCCATGCATTATGCGAATCAATCGATAACCATTTTGGACGCTGCGGATGTCACGGATGCTGTCGTAATACGCACGGATCTCATCCCTGTTGGGCGGGTCACTGTCTTTCGCTTGTATGCTTTCGCAGGCGGAAATCCATTTCTGCTTGTCAAAATACAGAGTAAGATCTGAAGGATAGCTTTCAAGCGCAGCTTTCCTGGCCAGCGAGAAATGCTGTCTTTCATCGTACTCAATAATTAGCTTCTGGCTTTCGCAAACGAAATCGCAACGCAATTTATAGCCACGTTTGTCAAAACCTATTCTTCCGCGATACGCATGTAGCGCGGGCACAAGATACGGATACTCTCTATCATCAATCGGAGTAGTCATCCAATCGAACGTCTTTTCAGAAACTACGTCTCCATTAAAATAGCGGTTTAATACAAGTTGCAAAGCGTTTTTTTGTTCGATAACGTTTTTAGAGGGAATTTTCACAGGTCCCGCTTTGTCAGAATCGCTTTCAACTATCTTTGCCGTTGAGGTTGCGGGTGCAGTTGGGGTGAAAGTCAACTCCCGCTGAGGCTCTAACTTAGCTTTCTCAGGGGCGACGGCTTCAGTAATATCCGTATCATGATCATTATCATTACGAGGCGTATATTTTACATGAAATTCAAGTTTTTCAAAAAAGCGCACTGTTTCCGCCCCTCCGGTGAATTCTGATTTCGGAGCCTCAAAGCCGAAAGCAGACTTATATGAAAGAGCTCGAATATGTTTCGCCGGATACCGCTTACCGTTGTACTCGAGGAAGGTATTTCTCGCGGGCGGATAGTTTTCTGCGCTTTCTTCAAACATTTTAATTGCTTCTATTACATTCTCGCGAGTCACACCGTTCCAATTCAGTTTCATAGCAAATGCCTCCCGGTTATCCCGCAGTCATCTCGCAAAAGACCATAGGATTTTTTTGTCTTTCCAATGAATCATTATCATTTAC
Organism: Dehalobacter sp. MCB1; assembly: GCF_003590275.1. Taxonomy (NCBI): domain Bacteria; kingdom Bacillati; phylum Bacillota; class Clostridia; order Eubacteriales; family Desulfitobacteriaceae; genus Dehalobacter; species Dehalobacter sp. MCB1. The sequence continues at coordinate 181,662 of NZ_LXPC01000011.1, forward strand.
GAATAAAGTTTGAATATTGAATAAGCCTGCTGTCTCAGTTCCTCAATCAAACTATCAGGTGATAAAACCTTAACCATCGCTCCGAATTGAAATAACCAACCTACAAACACTGGCGATATAGTTATTTTTAAAGATACTGTAAAATGCGCCTCATCTGATTTGATAATATTTACGTTTTTGCCGAAACGATCAACAACTACTCCGACCAGGGAGTTATCAAATTGGATTTTGACCTGCTGTTCTTCTCCATTGAACATACCAAATACTTTTTGAGCATAAAGTGCTACATCGAATTCATCCTTGTTGTAGATATCACGAGGTTCATTGGATAAAAATATGTCAGTCATCTTATCCACCCGATAATGGGTCAAATCCTGGTACTTGAGAGAATATGTAATCAGATAATAATTCTCATCATCCCAAGTTAACGATACCGGGCTTACCTCATAAAACTGTCCATCCTTGCGATATTTCTTCTGTTTGTCCACAGTATATTCGAAATATTTGAATCCAATCTTTTTCCCTGAGATAATCGCTTGGTGAATAACATCTACATTATAATAAATACTTTCGTTCATTGTTTTAACCCGGTTGGATACATAGACCTGGCGCTGTAGCTGAACGGCCTCATATCTGCTTGCCAAACTCTGCAGCTTTTTAATCAGTTCGTTGGATTTCTTGATCGTGATAAATTTTGATGACTGCACGGCATCAACCAAGAGCTTCAATTCCGGCAATTCGAATGTACGGCTTGCCATAAAATAATTATATGTTTTGGACCGCTCCATCTTAATGTCCAAACCAAAATCACGCAAAGCCAAAATATCTGAATAAATTGTTTTACGTTCAACATCGATATTTGCTTTTGCTAGACGAGCAATGAGATCGTTAACGGTTAGGGCGTTATTCTCATCTGTTTCATTGAAAAGTATTTTCATTAGATACAGTATCTTTAACTTCTGGTTGGATGAACGTGCCATTGTATAACCTCGGCAAATGTTTAATTCTGTAAAAATATAGAATTATTTATTTGTTCTATCAATTATCTGTTTTTCCTGCAAAATCCGTAGATTTCTGCAATCTAGCACCAGATACTCTTCAACTATATATTTTTCCGGCTAAGAAAAGGTCATGACTCTCCTCCGGATTTTAGAAAAGAGTCATGTATAAATGTATTTATCTTACATGAATTAAAAAGCGTCAACATCAACAAATTTGTATGATGCTACATCATTGCTTTCGCCGCCCATCCCCATCGCCTTGAACTTCCACGTTCCACCCGCTTCAAAATTATTGACATTTGCCAAAGCCATACCGATCTGGTTTCCATTAGAATCGTATAGGTTAAAGGTAATCTGAGCATATGAATAGAGTTTTTTTGTATTGTTTTTCAGCGTTCCGCTTATATAGAATGCAAATTGATCATGTTGAGTTGTCAAATCACCAACAATTTCAAAATCCTTGACCGGGGCGGGTTTTGAAGAAGAAGTTACTTCTGAGGATAATTCTTTATTAACAGAAGTTGTTTTATCTGAAGCCGCAGTATTTTTGTTGGCTGGTACTTGGGGGTTATTGATAGTTTGGGGTCCAGATAGCGCGCTTCCAAGTATCCCGATAAAAATAACAACAACTAACCAAAACCACCATTTTTTCAAGATTGGTTTCTTTTGCTTTGCCCCACAACTCGGACAGACTTTTGCTGATTTTGCAATCTCAGCATTACACACTTTACAGTTAATAATCTTTTCCATTATGTATCCTCCCTTTCATTTAGTGCTACAGGGTGTTCGTTTCTCAGCAAACAAAAACCGCATGATGAAAACTCATATATATAAAAAAACACCCCCTTTAGCTCTCATTTTAACTAAGTGAGTGTCCAATAGAACGGATTGCAAGTAAGTTTATATAAGCTAATTTAGATATTCCTACCCAAAACCGACACTATTTTTGAAATTAACTTATCTCTTAAGGCGAGTAAAGTTTTCTCTAAGTACTCTTGCCAGTGAATCTATTTAGCCTAATAGATTCCTTGTTGACAATCGCAATATATTATTCAGCCTTTTCATTTTGATCAATATATTTATTAATAACAGATATACCTTTTTCTTTAAACCTATTCAGCAACTCTTTTTCCTTTTCATTAGAAGTGAGCCATAAGTCCCATACTGCTGAGCAAAAGCTCTAAAAAGCAGATCTTCATCTGTTGTTTCTTCCATTTCTAATATCTCTGACATAATTCTTTTATCCCGAATAATATTCATAAAATTATAATAGATTTTGCTTATTCTTTCTGATGCCAGTTTTGTTACATTTTCTTTTGTATATGGCAAACTCGGAATAATTGAACTAACTCTTAACCTTTTTTTGTTCTTTCCTCTGCCTATGAATCTGGGTTCTGAAGTATCTTCGGTTATCACAATCTTGATCAAATTTTCTGTTTCTAAATGATCTCCATGAATTGTTGTCCTGCTTGTTTCTATTCCGTTTTCAGTAAGGATCTTCTCCAGTCTTTTTAACTAAGTGCTCATTTCGTGCTTTAAAAATTATTCCGCAATATAGCAGGTTTAGTAAAATACTAAAGCTGGTTTGGTTTTTGGTAATAATATACAATATTCGCTTTTTTCGACAACAAAATTTGACACGGATTTGTGCAATAAGGGTTTATTATATAATTAACATAATATGACAAATAAGAACACATTACTATGCGTATTTATTATTTTCTGTCAATTAAGACAGTATTTTATTCTTTTGACTTAATGCAGACATTAACTAAATAAAAAGATAAGGGCAAAGTTGTCTAAAGACAGCGACGCAAAGCCATAGGGTCTAACGTGCCAATGCACTATGACAGCCTGGTTGCCGAACAGTTTTACGGTATTATCCTGCCCTTTTGAGGCAGTTTTTTTATTTGCGTATAGTTGCTGCGTTACCCTCTGAGATTAGGGTTGTTTTTTCATAGCTTTGCCCTTTGCCCCACGCAAAGGAAGTGTTGCTAATTGCAAAGCATGTTAAAAATTACTCTCCTGAGGTGTAAATAAAGAAGAATTTCATAATGTTCTTAATAAATCTTACTTGACAAACGTCACGGTGGATGAGCCCGCGATTTGCCTTAAGCAACCTGCGGGCTTTTTTACTTGGCAAAAACATGTTGCTTATCAGATTTGGGCTTACAACCGCCATTATTATATATTTTCTCTTTTCGCAAGAAAAGTATTGAAATCCGTCAGGTGCCGTTCCCCGCCCTCTGTTTTGGTTTTTTCAAAAAAATCAAAACGGAGGTCTGAAAATGGAAAGGATTAATTTGCGAGATTATTACCCGTTTTATCAATTTGACTTTTTTGTTGAAGTTGCGGATGAAATCGCTTCATCCCTGAAACTCTTTAAGCTAAGCGAGAAGGCTTACCAATTGCGCATATACAGGCACAAAGCCTATTACTCTCTAGACCGGGGCGATGGCATTGAGCAAGAGATTGTCTTCATTTCATTATCTCCCCAGGAGATTTATGAAAGAAAAGTCACTAATCGGGAGCTGTATGCCGCAATCAACAGCCTGCCGGAAAAACAGGCGAAGCGTATTTATGCCTATTTCTTTTTGGGCATAAGCAAAGCCGCCATTGCCAGGGCAGATGGTATCGGAGAAAGCGCAGTCAGGGAATCCATCGAACGCGGACTGAAAAATATTGAAAAGTTTTTAAAAAATTTTGGGTAACACCCTGCGATTTTGCCTGAAAAATGAAGTGGTTATTAGAGGGACAAATCCTTCCCCCTAAACTGATCTTTGACAATTAAATAATTGTTTTATTCGGTACTTTCCCTGTATGTCCTGAAAAGGAAAGCCAGATTGTAGATACGCCAAGACCACTGAAACCTCATTATACGGGTTTAAGTAAGGTACACATGCCGTTACTGATTAAATGAGGTCAGATGCGAGCGATCAATATCCATGCAATAAATGAATGCCGGTAGCATTTAAGGCGATGACACATACAGAGGGATAATGATACTTCCGTCCAGCCACAGCCCTGCTTAAGCAGGATCACGCAATGGGGGCGGCTTGCAGAGAACCTGGGAGAGGTGGAATTCCTATGAGGACGGTCAGCCTCCGTCCGCCGAATAAAACATAGTATTTTTAAACCAAAACAGAAGTGCAGTATAGGGGTGTGCCTGTTTATGATCTGCGTGTCTACGTGTCCTAAACGAAAGCGCATCCCCTGCTGCCCTAACCAAAAATAGAAATAAAAGAAGGAGTTTTTGAAGATTGATTTGTAACGAAAAGGAGGCTTAACTATGGCAAATGAAAAATTATCACAAGAAAAAGCCTACCGGATTATGCTAAAAGGATACCCCGATGTGCTCGATATGAAGCAAATATGTAAAATTCTTGGAGTTAGCCTAAAGACAGGATACAGTTTAATACAAGAAAATAAAATTGAATGCTTAAAGGTTGGCCGGGCCTATAAAATCCCCAAACCTTTTTTATTGAGTTATCTGAGAATAGGTCCCGGCAGCGACAGTGAATTAAAATGAAATTTGCACAATTTACGAACCTTTTTTATTATGCTACATTCTATCTTGTCAACGGCAGGTGAGTGAGTACTTGAAAGGAGGAAACATATGGAACTCACTAAAATGCTGGAAATGGTCAGATTGACCGAGGATGAATTAATCGGAGGATTTATAACAACTAAAAAAGGATATTATTACACCGTTCTCAACCGGAAGGATAAGAATGGAAAGCGTAAGCCTCTTTGGATTTCAACAGGGCTTCCTGCAATCGAGAAAAATGAAGCAGAAGCCGAAAACCAATGTTTATCGGCTAGAATCCAATATTCCCTTGACTTAAAAAATGGCGTAGCCGATAAGACTTTGGCACATGAAGAACCTGAAAACAATAGTGTTCAGGATAATTCAGATGAAAAACATTCACTAAATCCTTTGTTTGCAGATTTATTAAATGAATGGCTTGAATTCAGACACCCGGATAATGTTGTTGTGGGCGAAGACTTTAATTTTGACAAGACAATCAAGCTTAATACTTGGGCTGGCTATGCAGAAAATATAAAACAAAACTTATACCCGACATTCATGGCTTACGGATGCACTGTCCAAGAGATTACGCCTGAGTTGCTTAAGGGGCATTATTCTTACCGGCTTAAAAACGGCAGAAAGAAGTCTACGGTCGCCAAAGATTATACAATTATCAATCAAGCACTGAATTATGCCGTCAGCAAAAAGATGATCAGCGTGAATCCGAACAGCGCGATAACCTTGCACAAAATCGAGAAGTATAATGCGGCGACGCTCAATGCCGAGCAGATGTTGAATTATCTCGAATTTATTGTAGACGATATCATTGAAATCCCTATATTACTGGGCGGATTTTATGGAATGCGGCGCAGTGAATGTCTAGGCGCTAGAGAATCCCAATTTGATTTCAAGTACAAATTCTTTAGGGCTAATCATACTGTAACCACGGCAGTGATCGACAAGAAGAAAATATATATCCCTTCCGACAAGCTTAAAACGGATTTGAGCAACCGTACTTATCCTTTGATTCCTTATGTTGAAGAAAGGATAAAAGCAAAAATAACGGAGAATAAGGAGCTGAGGGCGCTTTGCGGCAACTCATACAGCAAAGAATGGCTTGGTTATCTTTGCGTCGATCCCTTGGGGGAAATTATCGACCCAAATTATATAACCAACAGACATAGCGATTTGCTTAGGAAAGCCGGATTGCCGCATGTCAGATTCCACGACCTCCGGCATTCATGCGTAGGCTTAATGATGGCTAATGAAGTGCCTATGGAGCGCATCCGGGATTGGGTTGGACATAGCGACATCCGGACAACGGTCAATACTTATGGCCATCTGGAATACCAGTCCAAGAAAAAAACAGCCAAGATTATTCAAAAATCTCTGCCGCTTAAAATGGCAGGGGCTGCCAATCTTTTAGGATTAACAGCCCCATGATGGCGGAGGGTTAGGGATTTGAACCCTAGGTACACTAACGTGCACACTGGTTTTCGAGACCAGCTCCTTAAGCCACTCGGACAACCCTCCGGATTATTAACTTATTTCAGTACCCCAGATAGAACTCGGATAGAACAACTCAAAAATCCATATTTATTCGAACTTCGGGGAGAGTAGAAACCGCATAAATACTAGGTTTTCGGCTACATGGTTTCCACAATGCCCAACACATTTCGAGTGCGGCGCGTTATGACCACTTCGCTACTTCTCCATGATAAATATATTATTTTTAAGATTATGAGGTTTTGCTTTAGACTCCGGTACGTTTTTCCCGGAAATATTGTTTTAACAGTACCGAGCATTCTTCTTCCAAGACGCCTGCCGTGACTTCAACTTTGTGATTCCAACAGTTTCTGTTCAGTACATTCATCACGGACTCAACAGCGCCGCCTTTGGCATCCATCGCTCCGTAGACCAGGTGTTTGATCCTAGCTTGAAGAATTGCGCCGGCACACATCGGGCAGGGTTCCAGGGTGACATACAACGTCGCATCCGTCAGCCTCCAGTGACCCATCACCTCGGCTGCTCGCCGAATGGCGAGAATTTCGGCATGTCCGGTCGGGTCTTGTTTCTGCTCTTTTTCATTGAAGGCGACAGATAGAATTTGCTGATTTACGATAACGAGGGCGCCAACCGGAATCTCATTGCAGTCATAAGCCTTTTGGGCTTGGTCAAGCGCAAGTCTCATCCAATCTTCATGTTTCATTTCTCTCAGCCTCGAATACCATCCTGCCAGACCCGTAGAAGAATCAAAATATGCTGGACAGGAAATACAGATTCAGGATTGACATAGTATGAGTACTTCTACCGTTTGCAGCGGCAAATCTGATAAAAAAAAGGCCTTAAAACCTTTGCGATATGATGGTGGCCCCGGGAGGACTCGAACCCCCGCAAGACAGGGTTTAGGA